>CADBMU010000037.1 GCA_902795845.1 uncultured Erysipelotrichaceae bacterium | reverse complement strand
TTTTACAAATAAAGCTATTATTATAAATAACTGAATAAATATAATTATGAATAATCTTGAGATTATATAATCATTTTTGTTCATATATACTACCCTCTTTCATAGTTTTACCAAAACCCCCTGAATTTTAGTCCCTAAAGTAAGGTAGCAAGCATCTTCTTTTTGCTTCTCGAGACGCTATTATATAGTAATTTTTTAATATTTCAAGGCTTTCGACAAAACTAAAAAAAACTTCTTATTTTTTGACATTTTTTGCATAAAAAAACTTAAATCAATTTGATATAAGCTTAATTTTTTATCTTATTAATTATATTCGTAGCAGCTTCTGCTCCTTCACTTGCAGCATGAACTAATTGATAATGCTTTTTACTAATACTATCACCAACAGCATAAATTCCAGATATTTTTGTTTCGTAATTATCATTAACAACAATATATCCTTCTTCATTTGTTATATCCAATTTATCAAGATAATTGTTAGCTGGTATGTACCCTATATATTCAAATAAACCTGAAACTTTTAAATTCAAACCAGTATTTAAATCAATAGATTTTAACATACCATTTTCTTCATTGATTTTTACTATTTTACTATTTACTATTATTTTTACATTATCTAATTTTTTTACTTCTTCTACTAATTTATTATCAGCAGTAAATTGTTCTTTTCTATGAATTAAATATATTTTATTTACTAATTTTGCTAAATATATTGTTTCTTCTAAAGAACTATTACCACCACCAACTACTGCTATATCTTTTCCTTTATAAAGATTGCCATCACAAAGTGCACAAGTACTTATTCCTTTACCAAATAATTTTTCTTCATTTTCTAATCCTAATTTTCTTGGAATTCTACCACTTGCAATTATTACATATTTAGTTTCATAAACTTTATCTTTTGTAACAATTTTTTTTATTTTATTTTCAATAGTGATATCTAATACTTCACTTATTTTATATTCTATTTTATTTTCATTAAATTGTTTAAATAATTCATAAGATAATTCTGGACCAGTTATATCTCCAACTCCAGGGTAGTTACTAACTATATTAATTTTATTTAATAATCCTCCCGGTGCACTTTTTTCGAGTACTAATACATTAAGGTTATTTCTTTTAGCATATATAGCAGCACTTATTCCAGAAATTCCCATTCCTATTATTATTAAATCATACATTTTATCACCTAAAATCTAATTTGATCAGCATTTGATTCACTATAAAGATTTTCAAATTTACTTCTTCTAGATAAAATCATAAATGCAAATAAACCTATTAAAAATAATAATACTGATACAAGTTGTGCAACTTTAAATCCACCTAGCATTAAAGAATCAGTTCTACTAGCTTCTATTACAAATCTTCCAACACTATACCACATTAAATATATAGAGGTTAATTGACCTACTTTTAAATATTTAAATTTTCTAGCTATTAATAAAACTATAAATCCTAAAAGGCACCAAATAGATTCATACAAGAAAGTTGGAGTATAATATATTCCACCAATGTTCATGTTATTAATTATAAATTCAGGTATATGCATATCTTTTAATTTAGCATAAGTCGTAGCAGCCCCATGAGCTTCTTGGTTAAAGAAATTTCCCCATCTTCCAATAGCTTGACCAAGAATTAATGGTACACAACACATATCAGTGATTTTTATTAAATTTGCATTATATTTTTTACAATATACAACTAAAGTTATAAATCCAGCGATAATGCCACCATGAATTGCAAGGCCACCTTCCCAAATTTTAAAAACTGATATCAAATCATTTTTATATAAATCAAAATTAAATATTACATAATATGCTCTTGCTCCAATGAATCCAAAAATAATCATCCAAAAAAACATATTAAATAAAAAATCTATACTATAATTATATTTTCTTCCTTCTTTAGCAAGTAATAGAAACCCTACAACTACTGCAACTAATAATAATACTGAATACCATCTTATATTAAAATTACCTATAGAAATAATATATTCACTCATAATTATCTAACCTTTCATTATTAATTATTATAACATAACCTATGACTTTTATTATATAATATTTTTTTATATTAACAGAATTATTGTCTAGCATTTAAAATTATGCTAAAATTATTTTAGATTAGGATTGATAATATGAAATTTTATACTAAAAAACAATTAAAAAGATTAAGAGTTGCACTAATATTTGAGAGCAATAAAAGGACTAAGTATATTGTAAAACACAATTTGTTCAAAAGTGTTGGAAAAAATTTTTTCTTCCAACCACGATTTATTCCTGCTGATCCAGAATTAATTTCATTTCATGATAATGTTGTAGTAGCAAGTAATGTTACTTTTATTACTCATGATATTACCCATAATATGCTTAATAATATGGATGGTTATAATGTAAATTTCGAATATAATAATGGCTGTATAGAAGTTATGAATAATGTATTTATTGGTTCAAATAGTATAATTCTTCCTAATGTAAGAATTGGATCTAATGTTATTATTGCAGCTGGTAGCATAATTACTAAAGATATTCCTGATAATTCAGTTGTTGCTGGCGTACCAGCTCGAGTTATTGAAACTTTTGATAATTACATAGAAAAAAGAAAAAATATAAAATATTTAGATACTAATAGCGCATGGGAGAAATTTTATAATGAAAAAAATAAATAGTTTTTTAGAAAAAAATATAGAAAAAATATTAATTATTTTTCTATACTTTCAACCTTTTTTAGATATTATTACAGCAATTAGTATTAAAAAATTTAATATTAATTTAACTATTGGTTCTATAGTAAGATTACTATTTTTAGTATTTTGTTTTATATATTTAGCTTTTATTAACAAAGAGCATAAAAAGAAAAATATATTTTTTCTTATAATTATAGGAAGTTATTTTATAATATACACTGGTATTAATTTCTATTATAAAGATTTAACTTCTACAATTTATGAAATCAAAAATTTACTTAACACTTTTTATTTACCAGTAGTTTTAATAGCGTTTATTGAAATGTTTAAACAATACAAAATAAAATTTAATTTAAAGCATCTGGTCATAATTTTTTCTATTTATATTTTTTCAATCATAATTGCTGATATCACTAATACTTCTTTTTTAAGTTATAGTCATTCTAAACTAGGAAGCATTGGATGGTTTTTATCAGCTAATGCTATTGGTAATATTTTAAGTTTTTTACTTCCCATAGTTATTTATTACTTAATTTATAAAAAAAATAAATTATTTGGAAGTTTATTAATACTATCTACTTTATATGTTTTTGCTACAATGGGAACTAAAGTACCAATTTTAAGTTTAGGAATAATTTTAACAACAAATTTTCTTTATTATTTTATAAAAAATGTTAAAGAAAAAAAATATAAAAATATTTCTTTACTAGTTTCATTGTTTTTAATAATCATTGTTTCTACTATTTTAATTTTACCTAAAACTTCTTTTTACAAGAATATCAAAATTCATATGAACTACTATAAAATTAACAATATTTTAGAAATATTTACAGACTATGATAATATTAATAACTTAATATTTAGTGAAAGATTAACTTTTTTAAAAAATACAAATAATGCTTATAAAAATGCATCCTTACCAGCTAAAATGTTTGGTATTGGATACATTGAAAATTTTAATACAACAAAAGAAAGTACTAAGACAATAGAGATTGATTATTTTGAAGTCTTTTATCGTCATGGTATAGTTGGATTTATTATATATTTTAGTGTTTTTCTAAAATTCTTATATATTGTAATAAAAAAAACTTTAACAAAATTCAACTTAATTAATACAGAATATTTAACAAGCATAATTTTAATATTACTTCTTTCATTATTTTCTGGTCATATTTTAGTTACACCAGCAGTAAGTATTTTTATTGCCATCTTATTTTGTATAATTATATACGGATTTAATGATAATAAAAGAAAAATTGCTAAATAAATAATTTTATGATATTATTATTTTAGAATATGGAGGATTTAGACATGAGTGATGTAAATCAAACATTTAAAGTTGAAACTGAAAAAGGAGAAATTAAAGATGCTGAATTACTAAATGTAATTAGTAATAATGACAAAGAATATGCAGTATATTCTATTGATAATGGTGATGAAACATCTAATCTTTATGCTTCTAGAATAGTTATTGACAAAAATGGTAAAACAAAATTAATTGATCTTGAAGATAATGCTGAAAAAGTTGCAATTATTGAAAAGATTAAAGAAATGTTAAATAAATAGAAAAAGAGGTAATAAAGATGGAAAAAGAAGATAACAAAATTTATATGAATCCAACTGAATATCAAAATTCTAAAATTCAAAACGAAGAGCAAGAATACAAGAATAGAATTGAAGAATTATTAGAAAAGCGTAAGATTCAAGAACAAAAAATTAGTGATTTTAGTTTCTTAGGTCTTATTAATAAAGCTGCAGCAAAACGTTTATCTGGAAATTCTAAAAGATGTGAAGAAGTTGTTGAATCATTTAAACAAGATATTAAAAATGAAGAACAAGTAAATGAAGATGTTAAAAGTGATGCAAATGAAATTGTATTTCATGCTGAAGAAGTTATTGATGCCCAAAAAGAAGATATTCCTAAAATAAATGAAAAAAATGAATTAATCACTGTTCCTACTCAAGTATTACCAGTTTTAACTAGTGAAGATTTATTAAAACTTGATGAAGAACAAAAACAAAAAGAAGTAGGAAAATCTAGAAGCTTAAAAATAAATAATACTAAAGGATCAGTATTTCCAACTATTTTATTACTAGCAACAACATTCACAGTTGGTATTATCGCAGCAATGTTTATTATGAGATAAAAAAAGACAATTATTTGTCTTTTTTTAATACATTTTTTAAATATAATCCAGTATATGATTCTTTTATTTTAACAATATCTTCTGGTGTTCCAGTTGCTACAATTGTTCCACCATTATCTCCACCTTCAGGACCAAGATCAATTATATAATCAGCAACTTTTATAACATCTAAATTATGTTCAATTACTACTACTGTATCACCATTATCAACTATCCTTTGTAATATAACTAATAATTTTTTGATATCAGCGCTATGTAACCCTGTAGTTGGTTCATCTAAAATAAACAAACTCTTACCTGTTGGTTTTTTTTGTAATTCTTTTGCAAGTTTTACACGTCCTGCTTCACCACCAGATAGTGTTGGCGCTCCTTGACCAAGCTCTACATAAGACAACCCAACATCCATCATAATATCTAACTTAGCTTTTATTTTTGGAACTTTTTCAAAGAATTCTTGGGCTTCTTCAACACGCATTTTTAAAACATCTGCAATACTTTTATTTTTAAACTTAATATTCAAAGTATCTTTGTTATAACGTGTACCATGACATACATCACAAGGCACATAAACATCTGGTAAAAAATGCATTTCTATTTTTTTTACACCATCACCATAACAAGCTTCACATCTTCCACCTTTAACATTGAAAGAAAATCTTCCTTTATCAAATCCACGCATTTTAGATTCTTTCATATTAGCGTATAAATCTCTTATGTCATCAAATACCCCAACATAAGTTGCTGGATTACTTCTAGGAGTTCTTCCAATTGGATCCTGAGAAATTTGTATGACCTTATCAATATTATCTAAGCCTTTTATTTTTTTATAATTACCAGGTTGAACCTTAGACTTAGGATAAATATTTTTAAATACTGCTTTATACAAAATTTCATTAACCAATGAACTTTTGCCTGAACCTGATACACCAGTAACACATACCAATTTTCCAAGAGGTATTTTTACATCAATATCTTTTAAATTATGTTCTTTGGCACCAATTATTTCTAAATATTTTCCATTACCTTTACGTCTTTTATCAGGTATTTCAATACGTTCTTTACCAGATAAATATCTTCCTGTTAAAGATTTATCATTTTTCATAACTTCTTCTGGAGTTCCAGCAGCAACAATATTACCACCTTCTCTTCCAGCTCCAGGACCTACATCAACAAGATAATCTGCTGCAAGCATCGTATCGGTGTCATGTTCTACTACTATTAATGTGTTGTCTAAATCAACCATTTCTTTTAATGATTTTATTAGTTTATCATTATCTCTTTGATGAAGACCAATACTTGGTTCATCTAAAACATATAAGACTCCACTTAATTTAGAACCTATTTGAGTAGCAAGTCTTATTCTTTGTAACTCACCACCAGATAATGTCCCCGCCATTCTATCTAATGTTAAGTAGTCAAGTCCAACATTTTTTAAAAATTCTAATCTATTTTTTATTTCATTTATTATCAATTTACTTATTTCTTGTTGTTCATTATTAAGCTTTAAATTAGTTATAAAATCTAACAATTTTCCTATACTCATTTGCGTCATTTGATAAATATTTTTCTTATTGATATAAACATTTAAGATACTTTCTTTTAATCTAGCACCATGACAAACAGGGCAAACAAGTTCCATCATGTAATTATCAAGCCATTCTCTAATCCATGAACTACTAGTTTCTATATATCTTCTTTCCAAGTTATTAATAACTCCTTCAAAGAATCCTGTAGAATATCTTTTGTTACCATTTTTAGCAGTATATACAAAATCAAGAGGTTCAGTACTACCAAAAAAGACTATATTTTTTTCTTTCTTTGTTAAATTTTTGAATGGTTTATTCATATCAATATTATAATGTTTACAAGCAGTTTTAACGTCAGTATAAAATATATTTTGTTCATCAGATAATGTTTGAATTGCTCCTTCATTTATTGATTTAGTTTTATCAGGTACAAGTAAATCTTCACTAATAGCATTTTTAAAACCTAAGCCTTTACATTCTGGACAAGCACCAAAAGGAGCATTAAAAGAAAACATTCTTGGCTCTAAATCAGGTATTGAATAATTACATTTAATACAAGCAAATTTTTCACTCCAAAGGATTTCTTCATCAGTATCATATTTTTTTATCAAAACTAATCCATCAGCCATTTTCGTACTTGTCTCGATAGCTTCAAATATTCTTGTTCTTTCTTCTTTTGCTAAAACAATTCGATCTATTACTACTTCAATTGTATCTTTTATATTTTTTTCAAGAGTTATATCTTCATCTAAAAATTTTACTTCACCATTAACTCTTACTCTTGAAAAACCATTTTTTCTTAAATCTTCTAATATTTCTTTATGTGAACCTTTTTCATCTCTAACAACTGGTGCTAAAATTTCTAATTTAATACCTTCATCCCAAGTCATTACTTTATTTGTCATTTCTTCAATACTTTGATGATAAATTGGTTCATGATGATTTGGACAATAAGGAGTTCCGATTCTTGCATATAAAAGTTTTAAATAATCATAAATTTCTGTAACAGTTCCTACTGTACTACGAGGATTATTGTTAGTTGTTTTTTGATCAATTGCAATACTTGGACTTAAACCATCAATTGAATCAACATCAGGTTTTTCAGAATTCCCTAAAAATTGACGAGCATAAGATGATAAGCTTTCAACAAATCTTCTTTGGCCTTCTGCATAAATTGTATCAAATGCTAAACTACTTTTACCTGATCCTGAGACACCTGTCATAACTATTAAAGAATTTTTCGGTAATTCTAAGTTAACATTCTTTAAATTATTTTCTCTTGCTCCCCTAATTACAATTTTATTATTTTTCACAAGAATCACTTCCAATCGTTAATTATTTTACCACATTATTTGCTATTTTATCATAATTAATTTATAATAAATTTACAAAGGAGTATACAAATATGTTTAGTACTGAATTAAATTTAATAAAAAATGAAAAAATAAAAGAAGCTGGA
>CADBMU010000036.1 GCA_902795845.1 uncultured Erysipelotrichaceae bacterium | reverse complement strand
TTCTTTATAAAATTTACTGCTTTTTATTTATTTTATGAATACTTTTTGCTATAATTGGTAAGAAAGTAGGTAGTGTAATGAAGAATAACAAAATATTAATTATTATATTATTAGTTGCATCAATTTTAATTTCTATTTTTAGTGTAACATATTCATATTTTACGGCTAAAGTAAAAGAAAATAATAAAACAGAAACTAATATTAAAGTACAAGATTTAGAACTAGAATTTAACGGAGTTAAAGAGATAAATGTTGATAGTATAGTTCTTGGAGAAAGTTTTACAAAAACTTTTAATGTAGTTAATAATTCTACAAGCGATTTAACTTATAATATTTATATGGAAAATATCAATAATACAATAGGTGATGATTTAGTTTATTCATTGTCAGATGACAATACTAATTTAGTAATAAATAAAGCGATGCCATCTACAGCTGATAAAAAATATTTATTAAAAAAATTAAGCATTGCTGCTAAATCAACAGTTAATTATACTATGACGGTAACTTTAGTTAATAAAGAAGATGAAGATCAAAGTGCAATTTTAGGAAAATCATTTTCTGGTACTTTAGGAATAGATACAAAACAAGTTCCAACTGCTTCATCAGCATTAAAAGCTTCTAACGAAGTAATGCCATCTACAATTTTAAATTTTAGTCAAATATCAAGCGATAGTAATGGTAAAGGTCTTTATTTATTGTCTTCTACTAAAGATGATAATTATCCAATTTATTTTTACCGTGGTGCAGTTACAAATAATAATTTAAAAATTGGAGATTTATGTTTCAAAATTTTAAGAACTACATCAACTGGTGGAATAAAAATAATTTATTATGGTACAATTTCTGAAAGTGGTTCTTGCGATAGTTATAGTTCTATTGGAAATGCTCAATTTGGTTCAAATTATTATAAAAATGGTACGACTAATTCGCCTGTAAAAGGCGTTGTTGACACGTGGTATTTTAATAATATGATAAAATATCAATCATTTTTAGAAGATACACAATTTTGTGAAGAAACAGTGAAACTGTATGATGAGTTTGGAGCAAATAAAGTTCCGAGTGTAACTTGTGATAAAGATTTAGCATATACAGTTTCCGATGAAATTGGAAATGGTAAATTAGATTATCCAGTAGCATTAATGACTTTAAATGAATATAAGTTAAGTGGTGGAACGTTAAATATAAACAAAACTAGTTTTACTTATGCTCCAAGTAATTATTGGGTATTGGGTATAGAACCTAATCCTGGAAAATATTATGTTGATTCAGAAGGAAGAGGCGCTTATTCTAACCTTGGATATTCTTATCCAAGTCATGATATAAGACCAGTAGTTTCTTTAAATAGAAACGTAGAATTAAGTGGAAGCGGAACTACAAATGATCCATTTGTGATAGTTGAGTAGATAAATCATCTACTTTTTCTAATTTTATGATAAAATAAATAAGTAGGTGATAATATGCCAGAATTAGCTGAAGTAGAAACAGTAAGAAGAACATTGAAAAAGAAAATCTTACATAAAAAAATTGTCAAAGTAGATATTTATTATCCCAATATGATTGAATCAGATATAAATGAATTTAAAAATATTGTTGGAAGTGAGTTTATAGATATACATAGAAAAGGCAAATGGTTGATTTTTGAATTAAATAATTATTATTTATTAAGCCATCTTCGTATGGAAGGAAAATATTTTATAAAAGATATAGAACAACCATTAGAAAAACATGAACACATTGTATTTACTTTTATAGATAATACTGATTTAAGGTATCATGATACAAGAAAATTTGGAAGAATGAATTTAATAAAAAAAGAAAATATTAATAATATTGAATCATTAAATAAGCAAGGGTTTGAACCGAATTCTAAACAGTTGACTAAAGAGTATTTATATAATAAAATAAGCAAGAAAAATTTACATATTAAAACTCTTTTGTTGGACCAGACAATTATAAGTGGTCTTGGTAATATTTATGCTGATGAAGTTTTATTTGAAAGTAAAATAAATCCTCTTAAAAAAGGAAATGAAATAACAATTGAAGAATGTCAAAAGATTATTGATGCTTCTGGAAAAATAATAAAAAAAGCTATAGAAAATGGTGGAACAACAATTAGAAGTTATACTTCCTCGTTAGGGGTTTATGGACATTATCAAGATTATTTAAAAGTTCATAAAAGAGAAAATGAAAAATGTAAAAATTGTGATAATATAATAAAAAGAATTAAGGTAAATGGTCGTAGTACTTATTATTGTAGTAATTGTCAAAAATAAAATGGAGGTGATATAAATGTTTGTAGATGAAACTGTTATAAAAGTAATCGCTGGTAAAGGTGGAGATGGTTGTACATCTTTTAGACATGAAAAATATATTGAAATGGGTGGACCTGATGGTGGTAATGGAGGCAAAGGTGCCGATATTATCTTTGTGGTTGATAAAAGCCTTAGAACTTTAATAGATTTAAGATATAATAAAACTATTAAAGGTGACAAAGGAGTCAATGGAAAAGGTAGTAATAGAAATGGTGCCAATGCTAAAGATGTTATAATAAAAGTACCTGAAGGAACAACTATTTATGATATGGATACTAATTTGGTATTAGCAGATTTAACAAAAGATAAAGAAGAATTTATTGTAGCACATGGTGGTCGTGGTGGACGTGGAAATAGAGCATTTGCAACCCAGCAAGAACCAGCTCCAAGAATGAGTGAATATGGTGAACCTGGTGAATTTAGAAAAATAAAAGTTGAATTAAAAGTTATGGCAGATGTTGGTTTAATTGGAATGCCAAGTGTTGGTAAATCAACATTACTTTCTCAAATTAGTGGGGCTCATCCTAAAATAGCTGAATACCACTTTACAACTTTAAGTCCTAATTTAGGAGTTGTAAAATTAAAAGATGGTAGAGATTTTGTTATTGCTGATTTACCTGGATTAATTGAAGGAGCAGCAGATGGTTTAGGACTTGGGCATAAATTTTTGAAACATGCAATGCGTACTAGAATACTTGCTCATGTACTTGATATGGGTTCTTATGAAGGAAGAGATCCAATTGAAGATTATAAAACGATAAAAAGTGAATATGAAAAATTTAGTGATAAATTAAAAAATAAATTAGAAATTGTAATTGCCAATAAAAAAGATTTGAAAGAATTTGAAAATAATTTAAAGATATTTAAAAAAGAATTTCCAAATGTTAAAGTATTTCCTATTTCTGCAAAAAATGGTGAAGGATTAGAAGAATTAATTACTTATTTAGCTGATGAACTTGATAAAATTGAAGTTAATAATATATATGATGAAAATGAATTTGAATCATTTATTATGTATAAATTTAAAGATGAAAAACCTTATACTATAACTAAGGATGATGATGTTTGGGTTATCAAAGGCGAAGAAATAGAAAAATTATTTAAAATGACTAAATTTACAGAAGACGAATCAGTATTACGTTTTGCTAGAAAACTTCGAGGTATGGGTGTAGAAGATGAACTTGAAAAAGCTGGTGCAAAACGTGGCGATGATGTTCAAATTTTAGATTATATGTTTACTTTTAAAGATTAAAACTCACATTTTTGTGAGTTTTTTAGATGAAAAAAATGTCGAAAAATAAGAAGTTTTTTCTAGTTTTGTCGAAAGCCTTGAAATATAAAAAAATTACTATATAATAGCGTATCGAGAAGCAAAAAGAAGATGCTTGCCACCATACTTAGGGACTAAAATTCAGGGGGTTTTTAGAAAAAATAGAAGTAAAGGTGGTAATAATGAATAACAAACAATATTTAGTTGCAAAACTATTTAATTTAATAATTATTCAGT
>CADBMU010000035.1 GCA_902795845.1 uncultured Erysipelotrichaceae bacterium | reverse complement strand
GATTCTATTTATAGCTTGAATTAACATGTCAATATCATCTTTTGAATCCCAATTACTTTTATTTTTTCCATCGGTAAAAACACTTCCACCATTTTTGGCAGATTTACTATTAATATTTACATTATGATTATGAATATTAGATTCTAGTAATTGCTGCTGGGCGGCATAAGTTAAAACATATTGCCCAGCCATGATAATCCAGTTTCCAATTGAATTCTGTTCATAGACATTAAAGTCATCAATTAAAACAGCACCTACAGCTACAGCAGAAAGAGTGAATAATCCAGGGTTAGTGTGATCTAAAAAATGATTAATAATTATCACTCCCTTTTTATAAATATATTCATTATTGTTTGCATTTTTCTAAAAAAAGTTATATTCTTATGTAGAAAGGATGGTAAAAATGAGAGATTTAACAAAGAGAATTTTTTGGGCATCTATTGCATCAACATTAGTTATGTTATTATTTGGTATATTATTATTTATTTTTCCAGAAACAGTAATTAAATCTGTTGCTATAGCTATGGGAGTAATATTTATCATGATAGGGGTTATTCCAATTATTAATTATTTTAGATTTAGAGCTACAGGATTTACAACAACATTTAGTTTCTTACTTGGAATTTTTTGTATAGTTGCTGGATTAATTCTTTTAATGAATGAAAATATTTTAGGAACAATTATTCCAATATTAACTGGAGTTTGGATGATAATTAATTCAATTAATAGAATTTCAATATCAATGGATTTAAGAGATGATAAAATACCTTTTTGGGTAATAACTTTTATATATGCAATTTTAACTTTAGTAGCAGGAGTTTTATTAATACTTGATCCAGTAAATGGTGGAAAGTTAGTTACAAAAACAATAGGTATTATTATTTGTGTTTATTCTACACTAGATGTTATTGATTTAATATTGATTAGGATTAAAGCTAAAAAAGTTGTAAAAGAAGTAAAAAAAATTATTGAAGAGCCATAATTATATGGCTTTTTTTAATGAATTAATATATAATAATTACAGGTGATTTAAATGATATATCTAGATTATAGTGCAACAACTCCAGTGAGTTATGATGTTTTAGAAACTTATAATACAGTTACAAAGGATTTTATAGGAAATGCTAATTCACTGCATAGTCTAGGTGTTAAATCAAGGACTTTATATAATAGTGCAAAAAAACAAATAAGTGATATTTTTAATGTTTTAGATAGTGAAATTTATTTTACTAGTGGTGCAACTGAAAGTAATAATCTTGCTTTAATTGGTACATGTTTTGCTAATTCAAGAAAAGGTAATCATATAATTGTATCAAAATTAGAACATCCTTCAATTTATAGAATATGTGATTATTTAAAAACTCAAGGTTTTGAAATAAGTTACGTTAATAACGATCAAGATGGATTAATTGATTTTGATGATTTAAAAAAACTTATGCGTCCAACTACTGTTTTAGTAAGCATTTGTGCAGTTAATAGCGAAGTAGGAATAAGGCAACCATTAAAAATGATTCGTCAAATAATAAAAAAAGAAAATGAAAATACCATTTTTCATTCTGATATGACACAAGCAGTAGGTAAAGTAGCAGTTAATTTTCATGATGTTGACTTAGCAAGTTTTTCAGGACATAAAATATATGGTCCAAAAGGGATAGGAATATTTTATAAAAGCAGTAGAATAAATATTGCTCCTGTTTTATATGGTAGTGGAAAAGATAACTCACTTCATCCTGGAACAATAGCATTACCACTTATTGTTTCATTATCTAAAGCAATAAGACTTGCTGTTATGGATCTCGATAAAAAAGAAAGTTTTATAAGAAGACTTAATGATAAGATTTGTAATGAATTGAAAGATATTGAAGGAATACAAATAAATAAATCTAAAATTTCAATTCCTCATATTTTAAATATTTCTTTAGATGGAATAAGACCAGAAACTTTTATTCATGCTCTTGAAGAATATGATATTTATATTGGAACAAATACTGCTTGCAGTAGTGGCGACTTATCTACAAGTGTTATGGCTATTTATAACGATAAAAAAAGAGCTATGTCAACAATAAGAATTAGTTTGTCTCATTTAACTACTACTGATGAAATAAATAAATTTTTAAATAGTTTTAAACTTGTTTATCATAAATTACACGGATTAGTTGGTAGGTAATCATGCAAGTAAATTGGGAATTGATTAATAAAAATTTAAAAGAATTTCAAATAAATTATAAAGTTATTCAAAATTTTGTAAATCCTTTTATTAATCCTTTATTAGATTTAATCTTAGAAGAATATGGAATATATGGTAAAAACATTGATCTTAGAAAAAGCATTGTTGATGAGAATTATGTTAGTCCAGAGGATTCCATAGAAGTAGTTGAAGAATTTTTAAAAAATTTTGATATGGGATTATATCAAAAATTTCAAAATCTTTTACGTGATGAAAATCAAGTGAAAATCGCTTTAGATAATAAAATGGAATCTAGAGTATTTAATAATATCTTATATTTATTTTTAAAACAAAATGGTGATGATAAATATACAATATGTCATGAGTTTACTCATAAATTTTTTCCTTACATACATAATTATGAAGATACGATAAGTACATTAAGTAGACAAATGGTGGTTGAAATAAGTAGTTTAACTATGGAAAAATTATTTAATGATAAAGAAAAAGATAATTTATTTTTAAAAAATAGATTAATAAGTGATTTTAATAAAACTATATCTTATTCGTTTATTGAATGGATGAGTCAAATTGTAAAAAAATATGGAATGATTGATGGTAATATATTAGTTAAAGAATTTAATAATCTTGAAAATAAAAATAAAAGAATGGGGTTTTATACATATTTAAATACTTTAGCAGCTTTAATCCAAAATAATTACATGGCTTTTCAGAATGAAACTTTTCGTTATATAATCGGTTCAACATTATCATCGACGTTATTTTATAGATTAAAAAATGAAGCAATTAGTGTTGAAGAATATATCAAAATGATGAGTGATTTGACATTAGTTAATACTTATGAAGAAGCATTAGATATAATGAATTTGAATTATATAAAAAATCCAAAAATTTTAGATGAAATAAAAGATTCTTATAAAAAACATAATAAATATATTTTTACTGAAAGAGATGATAATAAGTGCAAAAAATAATAATAATTAAATATGGTGAATTAACGACTAAAAAAGATAATATTGGTTTATTTTTAAGTGCTTTAAAAACTAATGTAGAAAATTCTTTAAGTGGTATGAACACACATATTACTTTTGATAAAGGAAGGATGTTTGTTGAAGCACAAGACAATAATTATGACAAAGTTTTAGAAAAATTACAAAAAGTTTTTGGTATTCATGAAATAAATATTGGTTATAAAATTGAAAATGATTATGAAGTTTTAAAAAAAGAGTTGGTTAATGTTGTAAAAGATAGAAATTTTACAACTTTTAAAGTTGAAACTAAAAGAAGTAACAAAAAATTCTTTAAAAATAGTATGGAGATTAGTAAAGAACTTGGTGCTGTTATTTTAACTAACATAGAAAATAAAAAAGTAGATGTTAATAATCCTGAATTACTTATAAATTTGGAAGTAAGATTAGATGCTTTTTATATTTACTTTGATAAGGTTAATGGTGCCGGAGGCTATCCCGTTGGAACTCTTGGTAAAGGTATTCTAATGCTTTCTGGTGGTATTGATTCCCCAGTTGCAGGGTATCTTTGTAGCAAAAGAGGTGTTAAGTTAGAAGCACTTTATTTTGAAAGTCCTCCTCATACATCTATTGAGGCTAAAAATAAAGTAAAAAAACTTGCCGAAATTTTAGCAGAGTATAATGGAAATATAAAGTTACATGTAGTTAATTTCACAGATATTCAAGAAGCAATTTATAAAAATATTCCTCATGAATATTTAGTAACAATTATGCGAAGAATGATGTATAGAATTGCTACTCAAATTGCTAAATATAATAGATGTAAGATTATAGTTAATGGTGAAAGTATTGGTCAAGTAGCTAGTCAAACATTAACTAGCATGAGTGTAATAAATGCTGTTACAGATATTCCTGTAATAAGACCAGTTGCATGTTTTGATAAATTAGAAATAATAGATATTGCTAATAAAATTAATACATTTGAAACTAGCATTTTACCATATGAGGATTGTTGTACTATATTTGTTCCTAAGCATCCAGTAATAAATCCAGAGCTTAGTAAATGTATTTCTTATGAAGAATTAATACCTTATAAAGAATTAATAAATGATGCTATTAAAAATCATGAAATAATTAATATAACACCTGGTTCTAACCAGGAGTTTAAAGAACTTTTATAACTATTAGAAATCTAATAGTTTTTTAATGCCAAATTTCGTAAATAACTTTGCAAAAAGGGTATAAATATTATATAATTTAAATATATGATAAGGTGGTTACAATGGCAAAAAAGAAAAAAACAAAAGAAGCAGAAAAAGAATCTTTTCAATATAGTGTAGAATTAACTGGACTTTTATTAATTCTAATTGGAATTATTGGTGTAGGATTTGGTCCAGTAGGAAATATGATAAAAGAATTTGCTATGTTCTTATTAGGAAATTGGTGGGTTTTAGTTTTACTTTTAGTTTTATATTTAGGAGCATACATGTTATTCAAAAGAAAAATGCCTAAATTTTTTACTTCTAGATTAATAGGAGTATATATTTTAATAATAGTACTTTTAGTTTGGTCACATGTTCCTTTTATTAAAGAGTGTGCTAAATCATCAGATATTTTAAAGGTTACTATTGATAACTTTTTAAAAAGAATTAAAACGATTAATCCTAGTGCTGGTATTGCGGCTACAGGTCAAACGTCAATTTCTGTTGGTGGTGGAATAATTGGTGCATTTTTCTCATTTATTTTATCAGCCTGTTTTGGTGAAGTTGGAACATACATTGTAATGATAATTTTAGCTATCTTTGGCTTTATAATGTTATTTGAAATAACTTTAACTGATATGTTTTCAAAAATCTTTGGTATATTTAAAAGAGAACATAAAGAAAAAGAAACTAAAAAGAAATTTAATGTTGATACATTAGAATATGAAGAAGAGGAAGAAGATTCTAAGAAAGATGATAAGATTATTATTTCTAGTGTTGAAGAATTAAAGAAAAATAATTTTAGTAATACTGAAGTTCCAGAAACTTTAACTCCAACTAAAGATAAAGATGTAGTTCCTAGTAATTATAAATTACCACCTTTAAGTTTATTAGACGATCCTCAAAGACCTAAAAAAGTTAATTCAACAGAATTTATAAAAGCTAATAAAGATACTCTTGAAAGAGTATTAAAAGATTTTCAAATTGCTGGTAAAGTTGTAGAAATCCATGTTGGACCAGCAGTTACACAATATGAGTTAACTGTACCAGCTGGAACAAAATTGAGCAGAATTAGTGCAATAAATAAAGAAATAGCCTTAGCATTAGCGGCAAAAGATGTTAGAATACAAGCTCCAATTCCTGGAAAAAGTACTATTGGTATAGAAATTCCGAACGCATCAGTTTCTCCAGTTAAAATTAAAGAAATTTTAATTAAAAATCAAGATGGTGGAAAAATTAACGTTGCTTTAGGAAAAGATATCATGGGTAATGCAAGACTTGCAGATTTATCTAAAATGCCTCACTTACTTATTGCAGGTTCTACAGGAAGTGGTAAATCTGTTTGTACTAATAGTATAATTGCATCTATTTTAATGAAATATCGTCCTGATGAATGTAAATTAGTATTAGTCGACCCTAAGAAAGTTGAATTATCTAATTATAACGGTGTTCCACACCTTTTAATACCAGTAATTACTGATGCAAAAAAAGCATCAGTTGCATTACAAAAAGTTGTTGCTGAAATGGAAAGACGTTATGATACATTTAGTGATACAGGTGTAAAAAATATTGAGAGTTATAATAATTATATTGTTAAAGAAAATCAAAAACATCCAGAAAATATCCAGAAAAAAATGCATTATTTAGTAGTTATAATAGATGAACTTGCTGACTTAATGTTAGTAGCTGCTAAAGATGTTGAAGATTCAATAATGCGTATTACTCAAATGGCAAGAGCAGCAGGAATTCATTTAATTGTAGCAACTCAAAGACCATCTACTGATGTAATTACTGGTGTAGTAAAAGCTAATATTCCATCTCGTATAGCATTTGCTGTTGCATCAAATATTGATTCACGTACAATATTAGATATGAGTGGCGCTGAAAAATTACTCGGAAAAGGTGATATGCTATATTTGCCAATGGGTGAAAATGTTCCAGTTCGTATTCAAGGATGCTTTATATCTGATGATGAAATAAGAAGAGTAATTGATTATGTTTGTAAAGAACAAGTTGCTTCTTATGATGAGTCAATGAACTTAGATGCTCCTGTTTCAAATACACAAGCATCAGGTGTTGGAAGTGGGCCTGATGGATATGATGATCCTCTTTATGATGAAATAGTTAAATTTGCTGTTGAAACAGGTAAAGTTAGTGCTTCGTTATTACAAAGAAGATTTAGATTAGGTTATAATAGAGCTGCAAGAATAATAGATTTACTAGAAGATAGAGGAATAATAGGACCATCTAATGGATCTAAGCCACGTGAAGTTTTAATTAAATTAGAAAATAAAGAGGAGGAATAAGAGATATGAAAAAAATATTAAAATTACTAATTATCATATCTTCTTTTTTTATATTTAATGATGTAAATGCTGCTTATGATAATGATTTTGATTTTGGATACATTATAGAAAATTATGATGTAGATATGATAGTAAATGAAAATAATTCGTTTGATATTACAGAAAAAATAACAGTTTATTTTAATGAAAATAGACATGGAATTATAAGAAATATTCCACTTAAAAATGAAATAAAAAGATTAGATGGAAGTTTTTCCAAGAATAAAGCAAAAATATCAAATATTAATATAAATGAAAAATATTCAAAATCTAAAGAAAATGGTAAATTAAAACTAAAAATAGGTAGTGCTAATAAAACACTTACGGGAAAAAAAGAATATATAATAAAATATAATTATCGTTTATCAAATGATAAAGAAAAAGATTTTGATGAAATATATTTTAATATTATAGGAAATGAATGGGATACTATAATTAATAATGTAACTTTTAAAATTCATATGCCAAAAGATTTTGATGAAAGTAAACTTGGTTTTGCAACGGGAAGTTATGGTTCAACTGATAATGATTTAATTGACTATGAAATAAAAGACAATGTAATTGAAGGAGAATATACTGGAATGTTAAATCCTGGTGAAGGAATAACAGTAAGGTGCCAGTTAGAAGAAGGCTATTTTCAAATTCCATTAATAGATAAAATAATGGATAATTTAGTATTTATTATTCCTGGTATTCTAACTTTAGTATGTTTAATTTTATTACTTTCAAAAGGTATTGATAAGCATGTTATAGAAACTGTAGAATTTAATGCACCAAATGGTTTTAATAGTTTAGATGTTGCTTATATTTATAAAGGAAAAATAAATAACAAAGATGTAATGTCATTATTAATTTATTTAGCTAGTAAAGGTTATATTGAAATTATTGAAAATGAAAAGAAGGATATTAAATTTAAAAAGCTAAAAGATTATGATGGTGATGATGAAAGTGAAAAAAACTTTTTAGAAGGTATGTTTAAAAACGATGATGTTACGAAACCTAGTAGATTAAAAAATAAATTTTATAGAACAATTGAACAAATAAAAAAAGAAAAACGTAACGATAATTTTTCTACTTCTATTTTTGAGTCTAAAAACAAAAAATATACAATTGCTATTATTATTAATATGGTATTAAGTGTAATTTTTTCAATAGGGCTATCAGTATATAATAATGCTGGAGCAGAAGAACTTATAATTGCTATATTTTTATTAGTATTTTATTCAATATTTTTTATTGTTGGTTTTGCAGCTAAAGGTAATATAATTTTTCAAATATTTTGGTTAGGATTTACTACAATGCATTTTATGATTATGGGTGGGGCTTTTGTTTTCCAATATATTGATAATAAATTAGTATTATTGTTTGAACTTATTTGTTTATTAATTATGACTTTCTGTTTAAAATATATTCCAAAACGTACTGAATACGGATCTGAAATGTATGGCAAAATAAAAGGATTCAAAAGATTTTTAACAACAGCAGAAAAAGAAAAATTGGAAGAAATGGTTAGTAGCAATCCAAGTTATTTTTACGATATTTTACCATATGCTTATGTTCTTGGAATAACTGATAAATGGATTAAACAATTTGAAAATATAACAATCTCTGAACCTTCATGGTATAGTGGAACTAATTTTAGTTATCATACAATGGATCATTTTATGAATGAAACAATGAATTCTTTAAACAAAACTATGGGATCTGCACCAGCATCAACAGGTGGAGGATCATCAAGTGGTGGTAGTTCTTCATCATCCGGAGGAGGATTCTCAGGCGGAGGTTCCGGCGGTGGCGGCGGAAGTTCGTGGTAAAGGCAATATAAATTGCCTTTTTTTAATGTTTTAATTAAAACATTTGTCACTATTTGTCGAAAGCCTTGAAATATAAAAAAAATACTATATAATACAGTCTTGAGAATCAAAAAGAAGATGCTTGCCACCATACTTAGGGACTAAAATTCAGGGGGTTTTAGAAAAAATAGAAGTAAAGGTGGTAATAATGAATAACAAACAATATTTAGTTGCAAAACTATTTAATTTAATAATTATTCAGT
>CADBMU010000034.1 GCA_902795845.1 uncultured Erysipelotrichaceae bacterium | reverse complement strand
TTTTATATTATTATTTTAAAATTCATTTCATAAGAAATATTATTATTCAAAACATAAATATAATTAATATTATTATCATTAATGCTTATTTTTATTTTATAAGTATCATTAATATCATAATTATAAATATTTTCTTCTTTTAATATTTTATTATTTGCTTCATAGTTATTTACATCATCCAAAATATTATGCAAATTTATATTATCTTTTTGCTCTTCAGTTAATAATTCATTATTTTCTATTTCTTCATTTTGATTTATTTGAAAATATTTTTCATCATGATAGCTATATTTAATAATGTTACCATTAGTTTCTATAAAGCCACTGGTGATTTTATCATTAACTGCTCCAGATAAGGTTTTTGTTTCATTATCACCAGTTATTTTTATTTCATAACTATAATTACTATTTAATAATTTTTCTAACATTTTTGGAACATTAGCTTCAACTTTTTCTTCTTGATTATTTTGATTATTTTGATTATTTTCATTATTGTTATTATTAAGATTATTATGCTTAGAAAAAAGTGATGCTACTGATAAAAATAGAAAAGTAAGAGCAAAAAATACAAACCATAATCCTAATTTAATTATTGCTTTCTTTTGGGGATCTTTCCACATTTCTTTTAATGATTTTTTATTATCATTTTCTTTCATATTAATTTACCTTTCTATTTTTATAATCTTCTTTATTTATACCATTTAAAAATGATTTTATATCCATTGCTTTTTTACCAAAAGGTTTTATATTTGTTATATAAATAACTCCATCTTTACAAGATATTCCAAATTTATTTTTATCTATTTCTACAATTGTACTTACACTATTTATTTTTTTATCTTCAAATTCAGCATTTAATATTTTATATTCAATTCCATCAATTTCCATGTTAGCAAGTGGCCAAGAATATAAACCACGGATTTTATTAATTATATTTACACCATAATCATCAAAATTAATTCTTTCATCTTCTCTTTTAATATTATGTGCAATTGTTGCTTCACTGTCATTTTGTTTAATTCTTTTATTGGTTTTACTAATAATACTTGGTAAAGTTTCTATTAAAAGATTTGCGCCAAGAATAGAAAGCTTATCAAATAAACTTTCTGCGGTATCTTCATCTAATATAGGAATTTCTTTAAAAGAAATAATATCTCCTGTGTCCATATTTTTATCCATATACATTATTGTCACACCAGTTTTTTCTTCACCATTTATTTTAGCCCAGTGTATTGGAGCACCACCACGATACTTAGGTAATAGTGAAGCATGAACGTTAATACAACCAAGTCTTGGTAAATTAATTAATTCTTCAGGTATTATTTGTCCATAAGCACAGGTAATAATTAAATCTGGATTAATGTCTACTATTTTTTGATAATCATTTTTGATTTTTTCTGGTTGAAATACTCCAATATTATTATTAATTGCTAATTGTTTAACTGGAGTATTTGTTAAAATATGTTTTCTACCAACATATTTATCAGGCTGACTAACAACTAAAGATACATTGTAATCATTATTTATTAAACCTTGTAAAACATTACACGCAAAATCAGGCGTTCCCATAAAAACTATTTTAACATTATTCATTTTTATCACCAATATTATTGTAACAAAGAAAATTTAAAAAATCATTACTTTTCCATAAAAAAATTGATTAAAAATTTTAATCAATTTTACATTTTTTCTATTTCTATAACAGCTTTTCCAAATGTTTGACTGCCACAATTATTATTGTAAAATCCATCACATCCAGATAAGATATTTCCTAATTTGTTTGTGCTATCTATACGCCATGCATTCGTAGCATTTGAAGAACTAGCATTAGATGTCCAAATATTATCACCATTAGTTAACCACGAAGGACATGATGAGGCTGTTTCACTGCATCCTAATTTAGCAGCTTCTTGAACTGTTATTATTCTTGCTGAAACATTGGTTTTTTCTAAATTATATTGATTACTTGAGCAAACATTATAACTTGAACATGCTGTATATTTGTTAGTAGCAAATACCGTTGTACCTAAATTATATGATATTTTAGGAACATTATCCCAATTTGAAGTACTTGTTTCTAATAAATTTAATACACCATATGGACCACTAGTATTACTAGAATTATTTGTACTTGACCATGCAGTATAACCTGTTGTTTTATTGATTTGTTGAATTCTCATAGTTTCACCATCATCAAATAATACATTAAATGCAAGTTCACTGTCTTCATTTACAGCATAAATTACAATTGTTCCAGCAGCACAACTATTTGTATCTAGATTTCTATAACAAGTTGATTTTTTGCAAGTCTCTTCTGTTCCATTAACGCAGTAAGTTGCTGATGAAGTGTCATTATTATATTCAAATGCATTAATTATTTTATCATTTTTCGTTGCAACTTTATCAGAGTTTTCGTTATCAATACCTAAAGTTGCATTAAAAGATGCTCCTTGAGTATTTTGAAGTTCGTCTTTATTAACAAAAGTAATTTCTAAACTATAATCAATTTTTTCATTAGCATTAATTTCTAAGTCATATAAAATGTATGTTTTTCCTTCTCTAGTTTTTGGTAATATTCTTGTATCAGTAATATCTTCATCATTTGCTTTTAGTAAATAAACTAGATCTTTTTCAAAAGTATTATTTACATTTTCTAAATAAATGTTAAATTTCATATTAACATCATTAGGATTTTCAACACTAAATGTCTTAGTAAACGTTTGACCAGGATAAATATTATCAGCATTTATTTCTTGTGTTCCTGTAAATATTAATTCTAAATTTCCGGCTTTTAATACTGTTTCGGTTTTATTATTTTCTTTTATTTTTGCAACAAAATAAGAATATGTCATTCCTAAACTTACGAGAAGCATTATAATTATTGTACTTAAAATAGATATTATTTTTTTTGATTTATTTTCCACTTTTTATCAACTCCTATTAAAAGATTAGCACTTAAATATTTAATTATCAATTATTATTTTACTTAGTTTACATTTTAAATTCTACTAGGGTTAATATCAATTTCTAAATTAACTTTAGAATTTATCTTAAATAAATTTTGTAATTCTAGTAAAGACCTCATTAAATTATTATCTTTTCTATATTTAATTATTATTTGAAAACGATAAATATTATTAGTTTTAAAAACTGCTGCTGTACTAGGTCCCAAAACAATTGTAGAACTATCTAAATTATTTCTTAAATAATTTGCTACATTGATAGCTTCCTTACTAGCATTTTCATAAAATTTACTAGCTACTTTAAGATTTACTAAATAATAATACGGAGGATATTTTAATTTTCTTCTAATATCCATTTCATATTGATAAAATTTTTCAAAATTATTTTCTACAACACATTTAAGTGTATAATTATCAGGATTAAACGTTTGTAGAATTACTTCTCCCTTTTTATCACTTCTACCCGCTCTTCCACTAGTTTGATATAAAAGTTCAAAGGTTCTTTGATTAGCTTTAAAATCAGGAATATTTAATGTAGTGTCTGCATTTATTACCCCTACTAGAGTAACAAGAGGAAAATCTAGTCCTTTACTTATCATTTGGGTACCAAGTAAAATATCATATCGATGACTTTGAAAATCTTCAATTATTTTTTCATGCATTCCTTTTCTAGATGTTGTATCAGTATCCATTCTTACGATGGCAGCATCAGGGAATTTTTTTGCTATCTCACGCTCTAATTTTTCAGTTCCAAGTCCTAAAAAAGTTAAATCAGAATTATTACAATTAGGGCACTTATCTTTTTTATAAATAGCATAATTGCAATAATGACACCTTAACATATTAGAAGATTTATGATAAGTAAGAGTAATGTCACAATGTGGGCATTTAAAAACATAACCACATTCAGAGCAAGAAATAAATGTCGAAAAACCTCTTCTATTTAAGAGTAAAATAATTTGTTCATTTTTATCTAATCGATCTTGAATTTTTTCTTGCAATAATTCAGAAATTACAGGATTTCTTTTTTTCATTTCTTCTTTCATATCGACGATAAAACAATCAGGTAAAGTTGCACTTCCTACCCTATTTTTCATCTCTATTAATTTATAGATACCTTTTCTTGCTTTTGCAAGGTCTATTAAATCAGGAGTTGCACTTCCAAGTACTAAAGGACAATTATAATATTTACATCTAAAATCGGCTATATCTTTAGCATTATATCTTGGTACATTGTCTTGTTTGTAGGTATCAGAGTGTTCTTCATCAATTATGATAATTCCAATATTAGTAAATGGTGCAAAAATAGCACTTCTAGTACCTATAACAATACTTACTTCTTTTCTCTCTATTTTTCGCCATTCATCATATTTTTCACCATTTGAAAGTCCACTATGTAAAATAGCCACTTTATTACCAAACCTAGATATAAATTTATTAACAAATTGGGGTGTCAAACTAATTTCAGGAACTAACATTATTGCTTCTTTATTATTGCTAATTACTTTATCTATTATTTGCATGTAAACTTCTGTTTTACCACTTCCTGTAATTCCATGAAGAAGGATTGTATTATTTATATTTAAAGATTTTTCTATTTCTTTGTAGGCATTTTGCTGTTCAACTGTTAAAGGCAATTTCTTCGATATTTCTTTTACATCTTTTGTATATCTATAACTTTCTAGAGCTATTTCTTTTATCAAATTATTTTTTAACAGTGTGTTTGTAGAAGAACTAGATATTTTTATTGCTTCTTTTTTTTCTAATCTTTTACACTTCTCTATTAAATTAATAATATTTACTTGGCTATTATTTTTACAATTTTGTAAAGCTTGTTCAAAAGGAATATTTAATTCTAAATATTTTACTTCTTTCTTATTAATATTTGTACCATTTTTTGCTTTTAATGCTGTTGGTAACATACATTCATAAGCACTTATTAAACTACACAATGTTTTTGTAGATATATATTTCCCTAAAGCAAGTAATTCTTCATTTAATACTGGTTTTTCATCAATAACTTTTATAATATCTTTTACTTCATAATCAATAGCTTCATTGGTAATTTTTAAAACAAAACCTTCTAATTTTTGATGACCAAATTCAACTAATACTCTACACCCTACAAAACAAGGTTCAATTATTTTATACGTATATGTACCAGTAATATTCTTGCTTTTTAATTCTACCAAAACATTTGCATACATCAAAATCCTTCCTTTCTAAGGATATTATATCATTTATTTGCATTTTTTACATAATTATGGTATTCTATTTAGCAATTTGAAAGAGGGTTTTAAAAATGATAAAGAATATTTATAGA
>CADBMU010000033.1 GCA_902795845.1 uncultured Erysipelotrichaceae bacterium | reverse complement strand
TTTCACCTCCCTTCTATGGATGATTATTATATATCAAAATGAAAAAAATACATAATAACCGGGGTCACTATGTATTATAAAAAATAAAATTTTGATAAATATTTATTGGCTTAGTTAAAAAACTATGTTATACTTAAATTACCTAAAGATAATAGTTTGTCTTACATAAAACCGACTATGTGATATCTTGGGAATCTAATTGGGTTGTGGTGTTGAATAACGGATCATTGATCCGGGCTCCTAAAGCAATTCATGTGATGCCCACCTGCCGAGCGCGGGCTTTTATCACAGGCAGACTTTTCTTTAGGTTTTATTATGGAGGAAATTATGTTTGATAGATTAAAATTAATAACTGACGATAAATTATTAAATGCTTTTAAAAATATTAAAATTCTTTTAGTTGGTGTTGGTGGAGTAGGAGGATATGCTTTAGAATGCTTGGTTAGAAGTGGTTTTCTAAATATTACAATAATAGATCATGATGTCGTAGATTTAAGCAATTTAAATAGACAAATAATATCACTTCATTCAAATATAGGGCTTAAAAAAGTAGATATAGCCAAGAAAAGGGCTTTAGATATCAATCCTGATGCTAATATTAATATTATTGATGATTTTTTACTACCAGACAATATAGATAATTTATTAAGAGAAAAATATGATTATATAATTGATGCCTGTGATACAATAACTGCAAAAGTAGAATTAATAAGATATGCTAGTGTACACAATATTAAATTAATTACATCAATGGGTACAGGAAATAGATTTGATTCTACAAAACTTACAATTACAAAATTAAGTAAAACTTATAATGATCCTTTAGCTAAAAATTTAAGAAGGATATTAAAAGAGAAAAACATAAGAGTAAATCCGAATGTAGTATGGAGTAGTGAATTACCAATTAAAAACCATAATAGAACTCCGGGGAGTATTATTTTAGTACCAATGCAAGCAGGAAACTTATGTGCCTCATTTATAATTAGTGACATAAAAAAAGAATTATTTAAGTAATTCTTTTTCTAATTCTTTACAATTCTTACCTTCGTATAAAATTTCATAAATAGTAATTAAAAGTTTTGCTTTAATTCTATTTTTTTTAATAATTTCAACCATTGTTTTACAAGCTTCATAGCCTTCAACAGTGTTTTTATTTAAATAATTTATGGCTGTTGTTTTAGATTTAGCCGTAAGTTTTACGCCGTATGTATAGTTTCTACTTTTATTATCATTACAAGTCATTATTGTATCTCCAAGACCTGCAAAAGATAAAATAGTTGTTTCTTGATCTTCTAACATGTAAATAATATTATACATTTCATTAATTACTTTTGTTAAATAAATAGAATTAGTAGCTTCTGGATTTCCTAAACCATTTAATATACCAGATCCTATTGCATAAATATTTTTTAATGTAGAACATAATTGTACTCCCTTAAGGTCATAAGATCTTTTTAAAACAGTTCTTGTATCTTTGAATATGTTCTGCATCTTTTTAAATATTTTTCTTTTTCTTGTTGCGACAGTTAAAGCAAGTATTGCATCATTTAAAATATCGATAGCAAAACTTGGCCCAGCTATAACAGCAATATTTTTAGTTTTTAATATTTTATTAACTAAAATAGAATTATACTTTTTATTTTCATTATCAATACCTTTAGTACCAATTATAACTGGTATTTTTTTATTATAGAATTTTGCCATATCTTCTAAAGTATTTTTAATAAATTTTGAAGAAGTCATTAAAAATATAATACCAGTAGTTTCTAAGGCTTTTTCATAAGAATCTGTTACAGTTATATTTTTAGAAAAAACTTCATCTTTATAAATTCCTTTAATTTTATTTGTTTTTTCAAATTCTAAAGCATTTTCCTTGCTTTCAGTCCAAATTGTAATTTTATTATCTTCATTTTTTGCCATTCTTTTGGCCATTGCTAAGCTATAAGCTCCACATCCAATTATAGTTATATTCATTATTTTTCACCTTTCATTTCTTTATATAATTTTTCTAAATTATCTTCATATCGATTATTTTTTTTGTGGTAATATTTTTTGCCAATAAGTTCTTTAGGCATATAATTTTGTTCTACCCAATCATTTTTGTAATTATGAGGGTAAATGTATGTAGGAGATGATGTTTTTATATTATCTGGAACATTTCCAGTATTTCCTTTATTAATATCATTAATTGCTTCATCAAGAGCAATATGCCCAGAATTTGATTTAGGACTTAAAGCCATTTCTATTACGATATCTCCAAGAGGAATTCTTGCTTCTGGCCACCCAAGTCTTTCTGCTGCATCGCAAGCAGCTATTATCTTAGGACCAATTGCAGGGTTTGCCAGTCCAATATCTTCATAAGCAATTACAATAAGTCTTCTTAAAATAATATCTAAATCTTCTGCAACCACCAGTCTTGCAAGGTAGTGAAGTGCAGCATCTGGATCTGATCCTCTAATAGATTTTTGTAATGCCGAAATAACGTCATAATGACCATCTTCATTTTTATCATGAAAAAATATTGGTTTTATGTTTAAATCCTTTAAAAATTCTTCTGTTATTTCATGATTTTTGGAACTGTTATAAGCTAGTTCTAAAATATTAATTGCATTTCTAAAATCTCCAGAAGAAGAGGAAGCAATAATTTCTAAACACTTATCATTGATTTTAATATTTTTTAAATCTTTACTAATTTTTTCAAGACCTAAAATGATATCTTCTTTTGAAAGCTCATGAAGTTCAAAAATATGACATCGACTCCTAATAGCAGGATTGATTTTATGATAAGGATTTGATGTAGTAAGACCAATTAAAATTATTAAACCACTTTCAATATGTGGTAAAAGGAGATCTTGTTTATCCTTATTCATTCTGTGAATTTCATCAATAATTAAAACCATTTCCCCATACATTTTAGCTTCTTCTATGACAACATCAAAATCATTTTTATTATTTACTGTAGCGTTTAAAAAACGATAATTAATATTTAATTCATTAACTATTGCATTAGCTATTGAAGTTTTACCAATCCCTGGTTTACCGTATAAAATCATTGAAAATATTTTCCTATTTTTAACTAAATTATATATTACTTTATCCTTTCCAACCAGGTGCTGTTGTCCAATAACATCTTCTAGTTTTAAAGGCCTTTTTGAATTTGCAAGTAATTCCATAAAACCACCACATGAATATTATACCAAATATGTTCAAAAAGTAGTATAATTATTTAAGAGGTTAACAGTATGAATAATGAAATTTTATTGGATAAATATCTTGATTATTTAAAATTTGAAAAAAAATTATCTTTAAATACTATAAATTCTTATGGCGATAATATAAAAGTATTTTTAACATTTTTAAATAATAAAAAATTAGTTGATGTTAGTTCAACTGAAATTAGATTTTTTTTAGAAGAAGAATATAAAAAAAGTTCAAAGACTAAAGCCCACTACATAACAGTTTTAAATAATTTTTATAATTTCTTAATAAGAGAAAATTTAACTAAAAAAAATCCCTTAGAAAATATTAAACTTCCTAAAATTGAAAAGAAACTTCCTGAATTTTTAACAATTGAAGAGGTAGATAAATTATTAGATTTTCCACTTAATAATGCTTATGATTATCGTAATAAAACTATGCTAGAGCTTTTATATGCAACAGGAATAAGAGTAAGTGAACTAATCAATTTAAAGATTTCAGATATTGATTTTGATAGCGATTTTATTAGAATTGTAGGTAAAGGAAGTAAAGAAAGAATTGTGCCATTTAATGATATAAGCAAGAAATATTTATTGTTATATCTTACAGATTATAGAAATATTTTATTAAAAAATAAAACAAGTGAATATTTATTCATTAATAATTTAAGTCTAAAAATCTCAAGACAAGGTTTTTTTAAAATTTTAAAAGAATTATGTATAAAACAAGGAATTAAAAAAAATGTTTCACCACATACGCTTAGACATTCATTTGCTACTCATTTACTAAATAATGGTGCTGATCTAAGAATAATTCAAGAACTTTTAGGGCATAGTGATCTTGCAACAACTCAAATATATACTGAAGTTTTGAATGAAAAATTAAAAAATGATTATGAAAATGCTCATCCACGTGCAAAAAAAGAAGACTAAAAATTGTCTTCTTTTAAAATCGTTATAATTTTAATTAACGAGATTGATTTCTAGATTCGTTTCTAGCGTTAGATCTAGCAGAACATTTTTCTTCATTTCTAGCACTTGATTTAGCATGACATTTAGAATTTGCTCTGGCATTAGATCTAGCACTATTTTTATTTGAATCTTTTGCACTATTTCTACTCATAATCTTACCTCCTAATAGTAGTATGTAACGAATGTTAATCTTAATGCATTTAAACTTGAAAAAATTATGGAAAAAATTGACAGAAATAAGTATTTTTGATAAAATTATTCTCGTTTGAATAGGAGTGAATTTAATGAAAAAAACTAAAATTATTTGTAGTATTGGACCTAGTAGCTGCAATCCTGATACTATGGAAAAAATGGTAAAAAATGGTATGAATGTTGCTAGAATTAATTTTTCTCATGCAACAGAAGAAGAAAAATTAAATGTTGTTGCGTGTGTTAAAGAAGTTAGAAAAAGAACAAATATGCCAATTGGTATTTTATATGACACTAAAGGGCCAGAATTTCGTAATGGAAATTTAGAAAATGGTGAAATAACTTTAGTTGAAAATAAAACTATTAAAATTGTTAAAGAAGATGTTTTAGGAAACACTGAAAGATTTTCCGTTAATTATCCTGAAGCTATTGATAGTTTAAAAGTTGGGGATACTATTTTACTTGAAAACGGATTAATGCGTATTGATGTTATTGAAAAAAATGATACTGAAGTTAATTGTAAAATAATTAATGGTGGGGTTTTAGGTAATAAAAAGAGCTTAAGTGTTCCAGGTGTTCATTTAAATATACCATTTATTAGTGATATTGATAGAGAAGATATTAAATATGCATGTAACCATGAAGGAGATTTCTTAGCTTTATCTTTCGTTTCTACAAAAGAAGATGTAATGCAAGCTAGAGAAATATTAAAAGCAGAAAATAGAGAAGATTTAAAAATAATTTCTAAAATTGAAAGTGTAACAGGAATAGAAAACCTTGATGAAATTATTGAAGTTAGTGATGGTATAATGGTTGCACGTGGTGATCTTGGTGTTGAAGCAAAAATGGAAGATTTACCAATT
>CADBMU010000032.1 GCA_902795845.1 uncultured Erysipelotrichaceae bacterium | reverse complement strand
TATAATCAGTGTGAAATATATGTGCACCATATTTATGAACATTTATTCCTTCTATTTCTTCTGTATAGATATTTCCTGCTATATTTTTTCTTTTTTCTATAACAAGAACTTTTTTTCCAGCATTTTTAGCTAGATTTGCAAAAGTAGATCCAAATAATCCAGAACCTACTATTAAATAGTCATATTTTTCTACCATTTTATATCTACTCCTAATTTTTTTATCATAAACTTATACATTGAAATAAATAATCTAAATAAACCTAACTTATAGAAAATCTTTACAACCCATAATTTAAAATTTGCTCCTTTATGAGTTATAACATAAGATAATTTCATATATTTATTACTTTTCCATTTTGGAAAGTTTTCATTTAAATATCTTTTATTTTCTTTTAAAGCTTTTTTAAAATCTAAAGTTTTATCCTCAGACATACGATACATTAAAGAAATACCTAAATGTAAAAAAGCACATGCATCTATGTAATCAAGTAATTCAGGTCTTTCTTTTACATATAAGCTTCTAACTTCTTTCATTGACTCATATGTAGGTAAAATAGCATCTTTTTTAACTGAATTAATAATTGAATCTTTTCTAACCATATAATAAACTAAACTATCTGGAATGAAAACAATTTTTTTAGCATTTATATATAAAAGTTGTAAAAACATCATATCATCAAGAACTTTAGGAACATTTTTCATGTCATGCATCTTTTTTAGTAATTCTGCTTTATAGATTTTATTCCATGGTGCTCCATTTAGTTCTAGCATATCTCCAGGATTAACATTAGTATCAATTACTTTTGTTTCGGGTTTACACATTTCTCTGGAATATAATTTTCCTGTTTCTAAATCTATTCTATCAAAACCACAAACAGAAATATCGGCATTTTTAGATACTGCTGCATTATATAATTTTTCTGCGTAATCTAGTGCAACATAGTCATCACTATCAACAAAACCGATGAATTCCCCATGTGCTTTTTTAACACCGTCTTTTCTACCACGCCATACACCTTCATTTTTTTTATCAATAATAACTAATTTCTTACCATATTTTTTTTGATAATCTTTCAATATATTTATACAATTATCAGGTGAACCATCATTTATACAAATAACTTCTATATCTTCAAGTGTTTGATTCATAAGTGAATCTAAACATCTTGGTAAATATGCTTCTACTTTATAGCATGGAACTATAATACTTAATTTTGGTTTATTCATTTTTTTCAACTTCTTTCTTTAAAATAGATATTTCTTGAACAATCAATTTTATTTTTCTTTTTTGTTCTGCTATTATCAATGTTAATATTAAAGTTATCATCAACAATAATGATAATATTACTCCAACAACTAAATTTGATGTTGTTTTAAATCCAACTAATGATGTAAAAAATCCAATAAAATTTGGAAATGCACCAACTACAAATATTAGTAATGCAGAACCTAACCAAACTAATGAATATTTAATAGGTAGTTTTTGTTTAGAAACTAATCTTAAAATTTCTATCATTAAAATTATAGAAAATATAACTAACAAGATTCTTAAATTATTTGCCATAATTATTTATTTCCTTTCTTAGAAAGTAATATTGATAATATTACATTTATCATATAATATACTGTCTTCCAAGAATTTATTGAAGATTTTCCGCCTTCTCTTTCATTCATTCCAACCGGAATCTCTAACACTTTATAATTTTTATTTAATACATTAACTGTTGAAATTGGTTCAGGATACTCAGTCGGATAATCTTCAGAAAATAGTTTTATAATATTTTTATCAACTGCTCTAAATCCACTAGTAGTATCAAACACTTTAAATTTAGTTTTTAATTTAATTGCAAATGATATTAAATTTATTCCTACTCTTCTCATAGCTGATGATTTAAATTCACTTGAATTTTTATCTATAAATCTTGATCCTATAGTCATATTAGCTTTATCATTAATAATTGGATCAATTAATTTTTCAACATAACTAACATCATGCTGGCCGTCACCATCAAACTGAATAGCTATATCATAATCTTTTTTATAAGCATACTTATAACCAGTTTGAACTGCTCCACCTATACCTAAATTATTAATTAAACTTATATAATTTAGGTTGTTACTTTTTAATATCATTTCAGTATTATCTTTAGATCCATCATTAATAACAACATAGTCATATTTTATTTTATTCTTCTTATTATGTTCAATTATTTGTTTACAAGTTTTAAGAATATTTTCTTCTTCATTGTAAGCTGGAATAATTAATAAAATTTTTTCTCTTTTCATAAATATATACTCCTTAAATAAATTTTAACATAAATTAATAATTATTAAAATTGAATTTTTCATGCTAAAATAATCTCTAACTTTTTATTCTTAATTTAAATAATTAAAAAGAATAACTATTTATATAGTCATTCTTTTGCACATCAAATAACAAATACCTCTACCATATTAACTAACAATGCAAAATTTAAAATTATTGAAATATCATACAAAATTTCATCATTAATTTTAAATTTAGAATTTTTGATAAAGAATGGAATAAATAACACAATCGGTGCAAAATATCTTCCTTGTATTCCATTTATGAAATTTGATGTTACATCAGTATTTCCCATATATAAAGCATATGAAATTAAAACAACAATAACTAAAATTATACAACTTACAAATATTTTTTCAATTGTTCTAACATTTAAATCTGATTCTTCAGATAAAAAACTTAAAACTGTCAAAATTAAATATGAAATTGGAACAATTTGATATGGATTAACTTGACATTGATATAAATAATTACCAGCAAATATGTTTTCAATGTATGATAAGAAATCTTTACTTAAAGTATTTATAAAGATTTCTAAAAATCTTACATATTCATACATTCCACTATATTTTGAAGTTGATATTACAACACTACCTACATTTATCCATGAAATACTAAAAATTACTCCTAAAATAATTAATGACAATGTAGAAATCCATTTATTTTTCTTTGATTTAAAGCATTGATATGGTATAAATAAAACTATTCCTATCATAGGTAAATAAGTTGTTTTACAAGTGGAAACGAATGCAATAATTATTAATAAGGCAACATACCATTTCCATGTAAATTGAGTTTTATCATGCATAAATTTTATAATTATAGAAATCATTAAAAATGACATTGCTATGATTAAGCCATCAGCACTAAGTGAAGCAATATATGCAAGTACTGATGGAGCAAGTAAAAAAACAGACATTGTTTTTTTACCTATAGGTAATATTTTTAGTGAAAAATAAATTAATAGTAAACAAATTATCATATTAGTTAGCCTTCCAAGTAAGCCAATTAAATATGGAGACAAATTAAATACTGCACCAATTTTTATACCTATAGCATGTGAAAAATAATTTAAAAAAATATAATTAGACGCTCTCACATCTTTTACTACTGTTCTATTTTTTTCTAATTTTATTTTACTTTCTTTATATGAATCTTCATAATTTTTAAATTCAGGATAAATATCATCATCATCCCATAAAGTTTCATATATACTTTTTGGAAAACTGTCATATGAGTTACCAAAATCATCTTTTGGAGAAATCAAATGCCCATTTGCTATTTGGTATGCTCTTATAAAATGAAAAGATTCATCACTTTGAGTAAACATAGGTGATGCAAAAGCATATCCAGTTCCTAATATTAAACCAATTATCAAAAATCTAAATGGGATAGATTTATTTCTTAACTTATTATTCAAAAATAACAATAAAATAGCTATAACTGTTGATATTGAACAACCTATAATAAAATAATTTAAAGCATTTTTATTTGTCAAAAAATTTGGATTATTTTTTAGATTAATATAATTTACTGCCAATATTATAAGTATCAATAATATATAATAAATCCATTTAATTTTTAAAATTCTTTCTAATTTTGACTCAAGCCAATTTATAATTCTATCAATAAATACATTTTTTTCTTCATTAACTTTCTTTTTCATTACTCATCCTCAATTCATTCATAATAAGTTCATATTGCTGTCTATCTTTTTTTACTATTACTTGTAAAATAATTCCACACATTAATGATAATATAGAAGTTAAGAATATAAAGCACCCTACTAT
>CADBMU010000031.1 GCA_902795845.1 uncultured Erysipelotrichaceae bacterium | reverse complement strand
CCATGACCAGGATCAATTACTATAGTTTTTCCAGATAATGGTAAAAGGGCATTTACCTTAAATGTAGATAATACTACTATTCCAATTAATAAATATAATAAATTTCTTATCTTATATTTTTTCATATTATATTATATTGCTTTTGGTCTAAAATATATGAAAAAATGCTTTATACATTTATAAATTTATTTAATTTCACTCTTTTTTTAGAATCAGCTTTATTATTTAAGCTGACTATTTATTTAGATTAACTTTAACATTATCTCTTTCATTTTCGTTTACTGAAAACATCTTTTCTTCTTTATGATTAAATAACTTTGCAACAATATTATTTGGAAAAATACCAATTTTATTATTATATTCTCTAACAGTAGCATTATAATATTTTCTTGAATTTGCAATATCATTTTCAATAGATGTTAATTGTTCACTTAATTTAATAAAATTTTCATTTGCTTTTAATTCAGGATAACTTTCAGTAAGTGCTATTAATTTATTAATTTCATTTACTGCCTTTTTATTTTCTTCTAATTTTTTTTCGTTACTAAAGTTATCATAAGAATTTCTTGCTTTTATTATATCTTCTAAAGTTTTATTTTCATAATTTGCATAAGATTTTACAGTTTCTACTAAATTAGGAATTAAATCAAATCTCTTTTTCAAATAAACATCCATAGTTGAAAATGCTTCTTTAACTCTATTAAAATATTTTATTATTGAATTGTTTACAATTAAAATGTATAAAATAATTAATACTATTATCCCAATTATTATATAAATCATATTATCACTCCTATTAAAATTATAACATAAGTTTTAAAAATTTATCTTTTTTGTTATTATTCTTCTACTAGTTTTACATCTGCTCCAACATTATTTAATTTTTCTATTATATTTTCATATCCTCTTAAAATATGTTCTATCTGACTAATTTCTGTAGTTCCACTTGCTACAAGTCCAGCAAGTACCATGGCAGCTCCAGCTCTTAAATCTGTTGCAATTACTTTACAACCATGTAAATTTGTTTTACCACAAATTATTTCAGTATTTTCTTTAACTTTAATATCTGCACCCATATTATTTAAATATTTTACATGTCCCATTCTGTTATCATAGATTGTTTCTTCAAAAAATGAAACACCATTACACTGCGTTAATAAAACGCTCATTGGTTGACCCATATCAGTAACAAATCCTGGAAATACTTGTGATTTTATTGAAACCGGTTTCATATTATCATTTTTACTAATGGTTAATTCAAAATCTTTTATATTATATTCTATTCCCATTTCAGTCAGTTTTGATAAAAGTGATTCCATGTGTTCTTTAATTACACCATTTATTTTTAAATTATCTCCCATTAAAGCTCCAGCCATTATATAAGTTGCAGCTTCAATTCTATCAGGTATAACCTCAACTATAGCTTTATGTAAATAATCTACACCTTCAATTGTAATTTCACTAGTTCCTGCACCAGTTATTTTAGCCCCCATATTATTTAAGAAAGTTGCAATATTTACTATTTCTGGTTCTTTAGCAGCATTATAAATTATTGTTTTACCAGTTGCCTTAATACTTGCTAGCATTAAATTAATAGTAGCTCCGACTGAAGGAAAGTCTAAATAGATATTGGCACCCTTAAGAACTTTTGCATCTATTATATATTTATTATCTTCAATTTTTATCGTTGCTCCCAATTGTTTAAAACCTTTTAAATGATAATCAATAGGTCTTGCACCGATATTACATCCACCTGGAAGACATATTTCAACATGCTTGCATTTACCAAGCAATGCCCCCATAAAATAATAAGAAGCTCTTAATTTTGAAGATAGTTCTTCTTTTATTAAAGTATTTTTTAGTTTAGAACTATTTATAGTCAAAATATTATTGTCTTCTAAAACTTGACAATTTAATTCTTTCAAAATATTTATTAGAGCATTTTTATCAGAAATATTTGGGACATTGTAAATACTCGTAAATTCGTCTGATAAAATAGCAGCTGGTATAAGTGCTACAGCACTGTTTTTAGCACCAGCTATATTAATAGTACCACTAAGTACTTTATTTCCTTTTATAATTATTTTTTTCATGTACTCACTATCCTTTGTATTAACTTAATTTTAATATAATTTATTTAAATAATCAAATATAATGCCATAATAAGTAAGATTATTAACCCTATTATTGACGATATTTTACCTATTTTTTGATTAACATACTTTCCAAGAGTAATTCCCGTTATAGTAAATGTAAAGCTTGTTATCATAAAAATAAACGTAGCAAGTAAAATATTTGATGTTAATACTAAAAGACCAATACCTGTTGTAAATGCATCAAAACTTACACTTATAGAAAAAAGAAAAATACCAAGATAATTTAAATTAATAGTATCTTTTTTTTCAAAAAAGATATCGTAAAACATTTTAAATGCTAATGTTAAAAAAATTATACCTACTAAAAAATCATGCTCAAATGGAATAACTTTTAAAATTATATTACCAATAAGCATTCCAAGTATTGGCATAATAAAATGCATAATTCCAACTACAATTGAAAGAAAAATTCCCTTTTTAATCGGAATGTTT
>CADBMU010000030.1 GCA_902795845.1 uncultured Erysipelotrichaceae bacterium | reverse complement strand
TTTCATTCCATACACCTGTTGCATTTTCACAACTTACATTTACTTTATAATTTTTATTTTCAGGTATTACATCACTTTCTTGATTATTTATATAATAACTTATTACTTGATTTTTACCTCTAAAATCACCTATTTTTGCTTGTATTAAATCATATTTTTTTTCTACTTTATATATTGCATATGTTTTTGATATTACTACAGAAGACATTAAACCTAATAATATTATAGTTGAAACTAACAAACTATTATTCTTTAACTTTTTTTCTTTGAACTTTCTTAATTTCAACATAACATTTACTCCTTCGTAGTATATCTTATGTTTATATTTTACACCCCCCCCCCGAACGTTTGTCAAGTAAAATTTGATTTCTTGGGGTGGGTGGTAAAATGCAGTAAAAAACTCACATGGTTGTGAGTTTGATTTATTTTCTAACTAATTTTTGAACCTTTAATAATAAACTATCTAAATCAAATTGCATTTCTTTTATTACTTCTTCACTTGTACCACTAAGTCCGAAATCATTTAATCCAATGGCATAATCTATATTAGTTGCAAGACTACCTAAGACATATGAATTAGATGCTTCTAAAGTTATTCTCTTAATATTTTCTGGTAATAATTTATTTCTATACTCTTCATCTTGAGCCAAAAATAATTCTAAACTTGGAATACTTACTACATTTAGATTTATTCCATTTACTGCTAATTTATTAGCTATAATATAAGCATTAGTAAGATCACTACCGCTAGATATTAAAATTGCATCAGGAGTACTTCCACAGTCTCTTACAAGATATGCACCTTTTTGAATCATTGCTTGATTAGTTCCAGGTATTTTTGGAACCTTTTGTTTTGTTAAAACTAATACAGTTGGTTTATTTTGTTTTAAAATACTATCCCAAGACCCCATTAATTCTAAAATATCAGCTGGTCTATAAGTTATCAAATTTGGTATAGTTCTAAGCATTGCTAATTGTTCAATAGGTTCATGAGTTGGTCCATCTTGACCTATTGAAATAGAATCATGACTAAAAATATATGTTACTGGTAAAGACATCAATGCACTCATTCTAATTGCGGGTTTTAAATAATCACTAAATGCAAGGAATGTTGAACCACAAACTTTTAACCCTGATAATGCCATACCATTTAAAATTGCTCCCATAGCATGTTCTCTTACTCCAAATCTTATGTTTCTTCCTAAAGGAGTTACATTTGACATAAAAGGACTATTATCTATAACATTTTTAACTGACTTAAATAAATCTGCACTACCATTTAATAATAAATTAGTACTATTTGCAAATAAATTCATAACTTTATAATTTGAAATATTTAACTCTTCATTATAATTTACATTTATTTGATATTTACTACTATCAAAATTTATAATATTTTTATTGTTTTCTAACATATTTAAAATATTATTTAAATTTTCACTAGTTGACATTCTTACTGTATTCATATTTTCATTCCAAGCATTTATTTCTGGTTTCATTCTATTAACAATTTTATCATGTAAATAAATCATTGAGTCTTTTGTAACATAAAATGGTTGAGATGTTATACCTAAAGTTTGTCTCAAATTATAAAGATCAGCATCTGATAATGGACCACTATGTACTTGGTTAGTATTTTGATTGTAAGAACCATTTCCTAAAATAGTTTTAAATATAATAATTACTGGTTTTGTACTTTTTTGTGCTTTATTTAAAGCTTTATCTATTTGAGTTAAATTTGCTCCATCTTTTACTATTATTACTTCGAAGCCAATTGCTTCAAACCTTTTTTCTATATTCTCATTGAAAGTTGTATCTAGAGTTCCATCAATACTCATGTTATTATCATCATATAATAAAACTAAATTATTTAACTTTTGGGCACCAGCAAAAGACAAAGCTTCATAACTAACACCTTCCATCAAATCTCCATCACTACACATTACATAAGTTTTATAATTAATAATTTTTTGAGTTTTTTCTTCTTCTGCATCTAATAATGATTTTATATATCGTTCAGCTAAAGCCATTCCAACTGCTGTTGAAACTCCTTGTCCAAGAGGTCCCGTTGAGCATTCTACACCAGGAGTTAATTTATATTCTGGATGACCAGGAGTTATTGAATTTATTCTTCTAAAACCACGTAAATCATTTAAACTAATGTCATAACCACATACATGTAACAAAGAATAAAGTAATGCTGATGCATGACCACTTGATAAAACAAATCTATCCCTGTTAATCCAATTTGGATTTTCTAAATCTACTCTCAAATAATTTGCATATAGTGTATAAAGTATAGGTGCTTGTGATAAAACAGCTCCTGGATGACCACTATTAGCATTATTAATCATATCTAAAGCTAATATCTTAATTTCATTGATACATTGAATATCTTTTTGATTCATATTTTCACTTCCCTATTATATATAGTATAACAAAATTTAATATTTTTTAAAACACTAAAATTTGGTATAATAATTTGTAGGTGATAGTATGTTAAGAGCATTTCAAATCGAATTAAATAAATTAATAACTTGGGTATGTAAATTATTTGGATATAATTCTACTGTATTTCCAGGTTCAATTACTTATAATATAAGACAAAATATTTTAACTAAAATTAAATATCCTAAATATGTCATCGGAGTTACTGGTTCTAGTGGCAAAGGAACAACTACTGATTTAATAGCTACTACTTTAAAAAAAGCTGGTTTAAATGTTGTTTATAATGCAAGTGGTTCTAATGGAATAAGAGCTGTTACTACTACTATTTTAAATAACTGTGATATATTTGGTAGAATGAAATGTGATTGTTTACTTTTAGAAATTGATGAACGTCACTTGCATTTAGCATTTAGTAAAAATAAGTTAACTCATTTAGTAATTACTAATATTACTCGTGATCAACCAGCTCGTAATGGAAATCCTGATTTAATTTATGACTATATCTTTAAAACATTAGATGGCTCTACTACTTTAGTAGTAAATGGTGATGATCCAACTGTTAGTAAATGCAAAGTATTATATCCTGGTAAAGTTATAACTTATGGTTTAGATAAAACTAAAGATAGTTATAAAACTTCTAATTATTTATCAGTTGATAGTGCTTACTGTCCTAAATGTCATACTAAACTTAAATACGATTTTTATCATTATGGCCATATTGGAAGTTATAAATGCCCTAACTGTGATTTTGCTAGAAATCCTTTAGATTTTTTAGCTACTGATCTTGATTTAGATAAAAAGACTTTAAAAATTAATGGTAAACCATTTAAAATAAATAAAAATATTTTATATGCAAGTTATAATACTATTGGGGCATATGCACTTTGTAAAACTATTGGAATATCTGATGAAGTATTAAATGATACATTAAATATTAATATTAAAGAAGCAAAACGTGGTCATGAATATAATATTAATGGAAAAAATTTAACAATGTTAGAAAGTAAAAATGAAAATTGTTTAAGTTATTACCAATCAATAAAATATATAGTTGATGAACCTGGTGATAAAACTGTTATTCTTGGTTTTGATAACGTCAGTAGAAGATATAAATTTAATGATTTATCATGGCTTTATGATGTTGACTTTGAAATGCTTAATAATGATTCAGTAAAACATATAATGTGTATTGGAAGATTCAAATATGATGTTGCAAATCGTTTAAAATATGCAAATATCGATGAGAATAAAATTATTTTAGTTAATGACATCAAAGAAATTTTAAATACTGCTTTAAATTTAGATAGTAATAATATTTATACAATGGTATGTTTTGATATGACTGCTATAATTAAAAATCAAATTGAGGAGATTAAAAATGAAAGAAATTAGAATAGCTCACTTGTATTATGATTTAATGAATCTCTATGGAGAAAATGGTAATGTTTTATGCTTAAAAAAATATCTTGAAAATCAAAATATTGATGTTACAATTGATTACTTAACAAAAGACGATAAAATTGATTTTACAAATTATGATATCTTTTATATAGGCAGTGGCAATGATGAAAGTTTTTTAATTACATTAGATGATTTGAAAAAATACAAAAAAGAATTAGAAACTGCTATTGAAAATAAATTCTTTATAGTTACTGGTAATGCTTTAAATCTATTTGGTAAAACTTATTATTCAAAAAATAAGGAAATAGAATTATTAAATATTTTAAATTATTCTGTAAAAGAAAATAAAAAACGTTTAGTTGGTGAACAATTATACAAATGTGATTTAATAAATAGTGAAATCATCGGATTTGAAAATCGTTCTACTTATTTAATAGATAATAATGAAAATCATTTATTTGAATCTATAAAAGGATTTGGTAATCGTAAACATGAAAAAAATGAAGGTATTTTAAAAAATCATTTTTATGGTACATATCTTCTTGGACCACTTTTAGTAAGAAATCCTTACTTTACTAATTATATAGTCAAAAAAATATGTGAAATGAATAATATTAAATTTAAAGAAGTTTATAATGATTTAGAAATTAAAGCATACGAAAACTATAAAACTTTAATTAATCAAAAATAAATGGTATAATAGCTCCCAATAAGGGAGTTTTATTATGAACGAAATTTTTTTAGAAAGTAAGGATTTTAATTTTCCACAAAAATTTACGGGATATGAAAGTAAAGTTTATTTATATGATTACAATAGTTTAATAAAAATTTTTAAAACTGATGATATTAATGTCTTGAATAATAAATTACAAAAATTAAAATTATTACGTTCCTTATCAACAAATGATGTATTACCTACTGATTTAGTTTATATTGATGGTATTTTTAAAGGATATAAATCAGTTTATCGTCAAGATTTTAACCCTATTGATTGCCTTAAACAAAATAAAAAAACTAAATATTATGTTTTAAAAAGAGTTTTAGAAAAAATGAAATATTATCATTCTCTTGGGATCATTCTAGGTGATTTACACGAAGAAAATATTTTGTTCAATAAAAATGATAATGAAGTTATTCTATGTGATCTAGATAATTTTTGGATTAATAATTTAGATTTTGACACTAAAAATAATTATCAAATTAGATACTTACAAAATCATAATTCGATGCAATATATGGACGAATATATATTTAATTTATTAACAATTAGTTATATTCAAAAAATAGCATATCCTTATGTTTTATCTTATTTAAGAAGAAATGGATTAAAAGGAATTTTAAATTCGAAAGAAAATCAACAAATCTTAGAACAGATGTACAAATCTACCGATAATTATAATGGGGATTTATTTTTAAATCATTTAAAAAAAAGAATATTAAAATGAAACATTATTTTTCATTACTTAAATATTCTTTTTTTATTTCTACATTATAAATTCTATTTTTTTGATAATCTCCATTAAGTTCTACTCTTAAATAATTAGAAGTATGACCAATAGCTATATTATTATTTACTTCTTCAATTAGAACATCTAACTTCTTACCAATAAACTTGTTATTATAATTTGATTCTAGTTCATTTGAAACTTCAATTAATTTATGGCTTCTTAATTTTTTTTCATGTTCATCCACCTGGTTTGGCATCCTGCTTGAGGCAGTTCCATCTCTTTTAGAGTACGGAAAAACATGTATTTTAGCAAATTTTAATTTTTTGCAGGTATCTATAGTCTTTTCAAATAACTCATTTGTTTCATATGGATGCCCTACTATAACATCTGTAGTTATACTTATATCAGGTCTTATATTTCTTATTTCATTTATTTTATTAAAAAAGTAATCTAAATTATATTTTCTATTCATTTTCTTTAATATTTCATCACTACCAGCTTGTAAAGGAATATGCATATGATTACATATTTTTTTATTATTTTTTAATTCCTCTAAAAATTTATCATTTAATTCAGTAACTTCTATTGAAGAGATTCTAATTCTTTCTAATCCTTCTATTTTTGCCATTTCACTAAGTAAATCACTTAAATCATAATTTAAACCGTAGCCATATGAACCTGTGTGTATTCCTGTTAAAACTATTTCTTTATGACCATTATCAACTAGTCTTTTTATTTCTTCTAATGTTTTTGTAAAATCTTTGCTTCTAATATTTCCTCTTACATAAGGTATTATACAATAACTGCAAAAGTTATTACATCCATCTTGTATCTTTACAAAAGCTCTAGTATGTGAAGAAAATTTATCTACATTCATATCTTCAAATTCTAAATCTCTATCATCATAAAATTTAAAATACTTTTCATGGTTATTTTTATAATTATTAATAAGAGTTACAATTTTACTTTTATCTTTATTTCCTAGTAATATATCTATATCCATTTTTTCATATTCTTCTTTATTATTTTGTGTGCTACATCCACAAACAATTAATATTGTATCAGGATTTTCTCTTTTATATCTTCTTACCATTTTTCTAGACTTACTATCTGCCATATTAGTAACTGAACAAGTATTTATTATAACAACTTCTGGTTTGTCATTTTCTTCTTTATAACCAGCTTTAATAAGTAATTCTTTCATTATTTCACTTTCATAAGCATTAACCTTACAACCAAGTGTTATTATTTTAAATGTCATTTACATCACCACTTGCTGTATTATATCAAAAAAAAGGAAAAAAATCATTATTAACTAAGTATTTTTAACATAGAACAATTTTTCTGGTCATAATAAAAAACTATTAAGTTTTTTTATTACTTAATAGTTCTAATATTTAATATCTGTTATACATACTGTTGAATATATCTGTAGTTACTCCATAGTAAACAAGTCCTGCTTTTGTATATATATTTTTAGCTTCATCAGTTGTTATTAATGTTACTATTGTTCCTGCTGCTCCATTTGAATTCCAATAAGTATTTCCATAGTAATTTAATCCACCAGAATCTCCTTCACGTCCTAGTGCTCCAATATAAACTCTACTAGTTGCATAATAACCACCATATGTTCCAATGATACTATATTTAAATTCTTGTGATGAGAATAATCCTGCAGCTAAATAATCACCATAACCAGACCAGTTGTACCAATAATCAACTTCACTTTCTTCAACACTTGTATAATTTGATGGTTTAGAATTTACTCCATAAGGTCTAACTGCTCTATATAATTGTCTTATAAATAATCTAGCACCATTAACCCTTATACAATTAGAATTTCCACTTACATTACCTACATTATCTACAGCTCTTGCACATACATAATAATCAAATCCAGCACTTGAATGAGCAGCTGATGATGAAGTTGTCCAAGTATTTCCACTATCATATGAGAATTCGTAACGATTAACTCCTGATTCTGAATCGCTTGATCCATTAGTAATTACAACATTATATGATAATACACTACTATTAACACTTTCATTTGCTAAATACAGGGTTGGAGCACTTGGTCCTGTTCTATCTATTTTAGATATCGTTGCACTACAATTTTTAATTCTTCCAACTTTATCTTTTACATAAGCTGTATATGTTCCATTTGCTGTTATTGTTTTGGTTTGCGTACTTCCATATGTTGTTCCATCCCACGAATAACTTGCTACTCCTGACCGACTATCTGTTCCACTTACTGTTAATATTGCACTTGTTGTCCAAGATGTTGGTAATCCTGTTATTGTACATGTTGGTTTTTCGGTATCTATTTTTGTTACATTTGCACTACATGTATTTGTATTTCCAGCTTTATCAGTCACTGTTGCACTTACACTTCCATTTGATGTTACTGTTTTACTTGCTGATGTTGTTCCTGTAAATACTACTGATGATACCCCACTATGACTATCTGATCCTGTTGCTGTCAATGTTGCACTTTGCGTCCAATCTGTTGGATTTCCACTTATGCTACATGTTGGGGCTGTATTTGAATTTGTCCATTGATATTTTATTTCACTTAAACCAGATAAATTATCTGTAACATTTACTTTTGTACTCTGACTTTTTTGATATGTGTTATTTCCATTTGTTTCAAATGTAACTATTGGTTTTTCTCTATCTATATTTGTTACTTCTTTGCTTTCACCAATTTTTACATTAACTTCATCTGCTATTTTTGCTATTATTGTTCCATTTACTTTATATGTAAGTTTTGTTGTTTCTGTTGTTTTATACCATGTATTTTCTTCTAACTCTTTATTCGCTTCTGTTTCTTCACATTGAAATTCTGCACTATTATCTTCTGTTATACATTTATATACTTTCGTACTTGCTACTGGTTTACCAGTTGTTTTAAATAAATATGTTCCATATCCTTCATATTTTATTTCTACTTCTTTTTCTTGTTTATAACTATCATCTGTTTCATATGCTGGTGTTATTAGCTCTACTGGTTTACCAGTAGTTTCACTACTATTTTCTATTCCATATTCATTTCTACATACAACTTTAAATTTATAATCTTTATAACTTAATTTATTATATGTATATTCTAAGTTATCTTTATATTCATCACTCTTTATTAAATTATCATCTTGATATATTTCATATTTTGTTACCTTTGATGATACTCCATTACATTTTATTTGATACGTTATACTATTACTTGTAGATGATTTTTTTGTTAAACTTACCGTTGGTTTTTCTAAATCTACTTTTTCTTCATCTATTACTACTTTTGCACTATATTTTTCTTCTACATTAGCTAACGAAGAAATTTCTTCATTAGCTTTTTTTATTGTTAATGTATAATTATTTTTTTCACCAGAATTTAATGCTATACCAGTTTTTAAATATGAATATTCATTTGAACTCTTAGGTACTATTCCGGTAGTTATTTCATTATTTTCATCTTTTAATTCATATGTTAATTCTTCATTATATGTATTTTTTATATTTGTCAATTTTATATTGTATTCTGTTTTATCTGTTGCACTTACATTTTTTACTTCAAATTCCTTTGTTACTTGATCATTTGTATACTCTATTTCATTACTTTCTTTATAATTCTCTGTCAAAATATTTTTATTTTCTTCAAAATCTATTTCTATTGTACCTTTAAATTCGTATCCACCTTCGATATATTGATTATAATCTCTATTTAAAAATTCTATTTCTAATTCATATTCATGTTTTTCTTTCGGATTTATTACTACATTTGTGTATATATAATCATCTGTTTTATTAAATGCTGCTTCTTCTGTTACATAAACTCCATCTTTTTTTAATTTATAAACTAAATCCATTCCGAAGTTATTTGTTACATTTGCAACTTTTATATTATATTTTATGGCATCATCAGCATTAGAAGTAACATTAAAAGTTTTTGTGAATTTTTAACCTGGAAATACTTCATTCACATTTATTTCTTTTGTATCATTAAATACTAATTCTAATTTTTTTGCTTTTAATAATGTTTCCGTTTTATTTTCTTCTTTTATTTTGGCATTATAAAAAGAATAAGCAAAATTTATACTTATTGATATTGTTATTATTAATATTGTTATCGCTATTATTATTTTCTTATTTTTCATATCTTATCATCATATTAATGATATCAAAAATACATATTTTATACAACAAAAAAATAATACCCAAAGGTATTATTAATCTAACAAGCTTATTAATTCTTTTAGTTCTTTTAAATACTTCTCTTCGTGTTGAAAATTAATTTGTTTATAGGAGTAATCTACACTTTGTTCTTCAACTTCATCACTAATTAAATTATCTAAATCAATCTTTTTAATACTTATATTATCATCATTAGATTCATCAGCATAATTAATTTTATTTCTTTTAATACTATTAACTAATTCCTCATAACTTATTATAGCTTTTTCTTCTTGCTCTTTTTCATATTCTGTTAAATCTATATTTTTAGGTTGTTCTTGTGATATTTGTTCTATAGCATTTTTTATATCAAAATCATTTTCGTCTTTACTATCTATTTCCTCTTCATCTATTCCAGTAGTTTTTAAAAGATATAATAATGAAACTACTAATACTATTAATATTAATATAGCAAAATATAAAACATAATCAATTAAAGACAATGATTTTAAAAAACTAACTATATCTAAAAATATACTTTTCACTTTTATCACCTACAACAATATTTTAACACATTTTTTTATACTGTAAACAATTATATTTTTTATTTACAGTCATTTACATTTTAGTAATGTAAACTTTTATTTTAATTTATAAGGATTTTCTTTCGTTCCTTCTCCAGTAACTTCAACATCTTTATTTAAATTAATTACTGGTCTGATGTTTTTTGAAACATCACCAGTAGAATTTGATAAAATTTGACCGCTAGCTGATATTTCATAATAATAAAGTCCTTCAACACTATTTTTAAATGCTGATTGCGTCCACCAAGAATCTTTTATTGCATCATTATATAAATAATAAAAATTATTATTTTCACTTAATGATGCACCAGCATAAATTACTTCATCAACAGTTAAAACACCAATTTTTGAACTATACGTTTTACCTAAACAATTAAATGTTGGATTATTTAAAACATTTATTCTATTATAATTTGACATTATTTCATTCTCTTTGGATAAATCATTACAAAATTTTGATAAAGAAATATAATTATCATAATCTTTAAGATTATTCTGATACCAATTTTCTAAAGTGGTATATATTTTATTATTTGACTTTTTATTTAAATTTTCAATAATATCATTTGATTTATCGTCATATATATTACTTTTTTCTATAACATCATCTAAAATTACTTTTACAGTACCATCACCATTTATTTTAACAATTCTCCATATTTTGTTTGCAAATTCTAAATAATTATTTACAATATTACCTCTAAAATAAAAAGTATTACCATTATCATCAATATCCATTATTAATCCTTCATCATTTACCGAAGAACTTTCTCCAACTTTAGTTTTAGATTCTTTATTTATAGAATTATTATTTAAAATTACTTGTGAAAAATTTGGATCTTCGTTAGATGCTTTCTCTACACTTAATTCAAATTTTATCTTATTTTTTTCTGAATTATTAATTATTAGTTTAAAACTTTTAGTACTATTTGGTTCGATATTTATAAAACTTGATAATGTTAAATATGTGCTGGTTACTAAATCTGTAGTTCCAACTTTACTATTATCATTTTCTAATAATTTATATGTAGAATTATTTCCAGAAACATCAACATTGTTTAAAATTATATGAAACATACTTTCTTCATCAGAATCATTAATAACAGAAAATTCTATTTCTTTTTCTTTGCTACTAAATTCAAACTTTCTACCATTCATGTAATTAATAGAAAGATTATCTTGAATTAATACTTCTGCACTATTTTTATTTAAGTTATATTGATATATAAAATATCCTATAATAAGACATAATAATCCTAAAATTATGGCGATTATTATGCTTAAACTAATTTTATATTTTTTACTCATTTTTATCATCCTCATTACTAATTTTTATGTTTAATAATTTATTTTATATTCAGTCTTTGTAGCTTTAGTAAAATCATAATCTGAGTAATTTATTAAATCAATAGTTTCTTTTGATTCAATTCCAAAAGGTGTTTCTATTTTTATAGTACCTATTATATTTTCATTTTCATAAAAAATTATATCTATATCTTTACTATTTATCTTTTCTGAAGTGTTATTAGTTGCTTTTGCTGTAAATGTAGTTAATCCATCTATAATTTCTACTTTAATATTTGTTATAGAAATCGAATCAATATTTACATCTTTATTTACTTCTGTATTTTTATTTATTATTTTTGTTTCTTTATTATTATTTACTTTTTTATCTGATACTTTTCCAAAGTAAATTACACTTAATATGATAATTAATAACACCAATATTACAATTCCAATTACTATAATTTTTTTCTTTTTTTCCATTGCTATCAACTCTTTCTTATTATTCTATAATATGAGTATATAATTTCTAATAAAATAAGTCAATTTACAATTATTTTAAAAAAAGAAAAAAATTGGTTGTTAGCCAATTTAAATTCTATTTAATTTTTTATGTTTTTTACTATAAATAAATATTAATCCTGCAGCAAGTATTCCGCCAGCTATATAAAAGTATGGTAAATTTATACCAGTACCAGGATTAGTACAAACCTTGTCATATTCTTCTTTTGTTACTTTGTTTCCTTGATCATCAAAATAATTATCATTTACTATTTCACATTTATGTACTTTACAAGTTAATTCATAATTTTCTTTTGTTGTAACATTTCCATCTTTATCATAGTATGTTCCATTTTCTTCTTTACATTTTGGAACTTCAACATTATTACATTGTTTATCATATTCTTCTTTTGAAACTAGATTTCCATCTTTTCCAACATATTCTCCATCTTGAGTTATACTGCAAGTTTGTTTACATTGTTTAATATACTCTTCTTTTGTTGTAATATTTCCATTTTTGTCATAATAATTACCATAAGCAATTTCACATGTCTTTTTAGTACATTCTTTATTATAATCTTCTTCTGAAACTATTGTACCATTAGTTCCAATATAAGTTCCATCTTCCAATTTAGAACATGGCATTTCACATTGTTTAACATATTCTTCTTTAGTAGTTTCATTACCATCTTTATCATAGTATTTTCCATCTTTTATTTCACAGATAGTCTTTGGACCACATTGATTATTATATTCTTCTTCACTTACAATATCACCATTTATACCAACAAAAATAGTTTCTTGTTGACCATTATTAGATATAGTTATTGATTTACAATTTGGAACTTTGAAACAACTCTTTATCATTTCTGCTTTTGTTACTTTTTTACCATTTATATCATAATAATTCCCTTGGCTATCTATACCACATGAAACAATTTCTGCATTAACATAATAAGAAACATTACATTTTTCACCATTTCTATCATAATCAAATATTACTGTTGCTATTGTATATTCAGTACCTGCTACATAAGATCCATTAATTTTTTTTAGTGTTATTTGGTCTTTATCGTAATCAATTGATAATGTTTGATAATTACTACCAGCTTCAACAACATTGTCATCATTGAAATATACTGATTTTAAATTGGTAAAACCTAAAGTTAAATCTTCTTTATAAAAATCTTTTCCTGCTTTGATTTTAAATTCACAAATATACTTAGTTGAGTCTTCACTCACCTTACAACTTGGGTTAACTGTTTCAAAAGGTACTACTTCAGCATTAACATTTTTAAGCCCTGTAAACATACATAACATCCAAATTAATACTACAATAATTTTTTTCTTCATAAATATACTCTCCTATCATTAAGAAAATGATATCACAAAAGTTTATAAATTGGTAGTAGTTTTTCTTAAAATTTTGTAAATAAAAAGTACACTTTCGTGTACCTTAAATCCATCTTGCTATATATATTTTTCTTGTTGTTTCCTCAATATATTTATCAAATAAACCAATGATTGCTTCAACTATTAAAGTTAAAATATCTTTTCCTGTCTTTTTAATTCTAATTGTAAATAATTTACTCTTTACTTCTTTTCTAAAAGCATAATCTTCAATATATGAATTTAAAACATGATCTATATCTTTTACTAACTTTATATTTTCTTCTTTAGTTAAATCTGCTTTAAAAATAAAGTCTTCATAAATATCTACTAATTTAGTACTAATATTATCTCCTTCTTGGAAATCCATATTCATTATCTTATAAAAATTAGGACAATATTTTAAAACTAATTTATTATCTTTCATTCATTACACCTACCATAGTATATATAAATGATACTATAAAATTAGTTATATAGCAATAGTTTTTATAAAAAAAGGAAGCTAAATCAACACGCTTCCTTTTTTTATTTTAAGCATTTATTTTAAAATTATACTTATTTTTTCTTTTATTTTATTAATGTCATTTTCCAAAAGTATATTATTTAATATTTCATAATTTTTAGAAATATTTAAAGAAGATTCATAATTATCTAATTTATTTTCAATATTTTTTATTTTTTTCCCAACAGCACTCTTGGAAATCTCATAATTATCAGCAATTTCTTGCATCGATAAATCTTCTTCATAATAATCAGAAAATATTTTTTTTTCTTCTTCTTTTAAAATATTTTTATAAATATCAAATAATTTTGTATAATGTTCTAATTTTTTCATTAAACCATATCCTTAAATAAACCATAAATATAATTTTCTATATCAAATGTTTGTAAGTCTTCCATGCTTTCACCTAGCCCAATGAATTTGACTGGTAAATTAACTTCTTCTTTTATAGCAAGAACTATTCCACCTTTTGCTGTTCCATCAAGTTTTGTTAATACTATACCAGTAATATTAGTAATTTCTTTAAATGCTTTAGCTTGTAAAATACCATTTTGACCTGTAGTTGCATCAATTACTAATAAAGTTTCATGTGGGGCATTTGGAATAAATTTTCCAATTACTTTGTTTATTTTTTCTAATTCTTTCATTAAATTTACTTTGTTTTGAAGTCTTCCAGCCGTATCAATTAATACTATATCAGCATTTTCTTTTACCGCTTTATCAAGACCATCATATATAACACCTGCTGGATCTGTATCTTGTTTACCATAAAATATTGAATTTGTTTTTATAGCCCAATCTTCAAGTTGTTTTACGGCCCCTGCTCTAAAAGTATCAGCCGCTATCATAGCAACTTTTTTACCCATTTTTTTATATTTATAAGCAAGTTTGGCAATAGTTGTAGTTTTTCCTACGCCATTTACTCCAACCATTAAAATAACAGTGGGTCCATCATTTTGAATATTTATTTTATCACTTAAACTTTCACCATTAACATATATAATAAAAAGTTCATCAACAATTACTTCTTTTAAATATTCTGTATCAGTAATATTTTCTTTTTTTACTCGATCTTTTAATCGATCAATAAAATCCATTACTGTTTTAACACCTATATCAGCCATAATAAGTAAATCTTCTAACTCTTCAAAATATTCATCATTTACTTTAGTATATTTATGTCCTAAAACAGATAATTTTGAAACAAATTCTTTTCTTGTTTTTTCAAGACCTTTATCATAAGTTTCAATTATTTTTTCTTCATTAGTATCTTTTATTTCTTCTTTTTTAGAAACGATACTTTTTAATTTATCAAATAATCCCATTTAAAAAACCTCCTTAATTGCCACATTTTCCTGACAAATTCACTTGATAATCATCACCATCACTAGTTTCACTAAAGTCTATGGTAACATTATTGCAATAATCTTTATTATCTTCAAAATATCCATTATCTTTTAATTCTTTAACAGTATCACAATTTGTATAATCTAATTCATTATCTAAATAACAAGTTTTAGCTGCATCTTTTAAATTATCAGTCATTTCTGCAAAAGTTTTATTTTTAGCTTTGTTCATTACAGAAATTACACTTAATCCTGCAATACTAACAATAATAGATAAAACTACTATTACTCCAAGTAATTCTGCTAAAGTAAATCCTTTTTTATTCATTAATATCACCATTTAGAGTATATCACAGAAATAGTGGACAAGAAAAGGTTTTTGCGCTATAATTATCAAGTCGAAACAACTTTTATTCTTAATATTGAAAGGAAGATTATATGAAAAATGATAGAAACACTACGTCTCTAGTTGCTTTAGGAGGCTTAGGTGAAGTTGGTAAAAATATGTACGTTGTAACTCATAAAGACGAGATTATTATAATCGATGCTGGAGTTATGTTTCCTGAAAGTGATCTTTTAGGTGTTGATTATGTTATTCAAGATGTTACATATTTAAAGCAAAATGAAAGTAAAATTAAAGCATTAATAATAACTCATGGTCATGAAGACCATATTGGAGGAATAACATTCTTACTTCAAAATGTTAATGTTCCAGTTATTTATGCTCCTAGGATTGCTGCAGAATTAATAAAAAATAAATTAGAAGATAGAAATATTGGTTATAAGAATATTGAAACAATAGATGGTAATACGCATTTAAAATTCAAACATTTTAATATTGAATTTGTTGCTACTACTCACTCTATTCCTGATTCTTTTGCTCTTGCAATTCATACACCAAATGGTACTATTTTTGAAACAGGAGATTTTAAATTTGATTTAACTCCAATTGGTCCAATGGCTGATTTACATAAAATGGCTGAAATTGGTAAAAAAGGTGTTAAGCTACTATTAAGTGATAGTACTAATGCCCTATCAGAAGGTTTTTCTAAAAGTGAAAGTTTAGTTGATGAAGCTCTTGATGATATTGTATCTAAACATCATGCAAGAATTATTATTGCAACATTCGCATCAAATATTTATCGTGTTAAACATATTGTTGAAACATGTAAAAAATATAATCGTAAAATAGTAGTTTTTGGTAGAAGTATGGAAACAAGTATTGAGCTTGCTTTAAATAATGGACTTATTACTGATAAAAGTATTATTATTGATTATGCTAAAGCTAAGAATCTAAGAAAAAATGAAGTTTGTATATTATGTACTGGTTCTCAAGGTGAACCTCTTGCTGCTTTATCTAGAATTGCTAATGGTGTTCATAAACAAATAACACTTATGCCAGATGATTTAGTAGTATTCTCATCTAACCCTATTCCTGGTAATGCTGCAAGTATTAACAAAGTAATAAATAAACTATATTTAAAGGGAGTTAAAGTATTTACCAATTCAGAATTTTCTGATATTCATGCTTCTGGTCATGGTAAAGGTGAAGAATTAAAATTAATGTTAAGATTAATTAAACCAGAATATTTTATGCCAATGCATGGTGAATACCGTATGCTTAAAAGTCATGCTGATTTAGGAGTTGCATGTGGAGTTCCTCGTGAAAATATTTTTATTCTTGAAAATGGTGATACTCTTGAACTAAAAGATGGTATTGTAAAAAAAGGACCTCGCGTTCAAGCTGGAGATGTTTATGTTGATGGTTCTCGTATCGGAGATATTGGATCAGTAATAATTAAAGATCGTAAACTAATGAGTAAAGATGGTATTTTAGTAACAATTTTAAATATTAATCCATATACAAGAGAATTATTAATAAAACCAAATATCACAACAAGAGGATTTATCCTTGTTAATGAAAATGCTGAATTAATTCAAAAAATAGAAAGAAAAGTTAGTGAAATAGTTAATAATTCTTTAAGTACTAGTGCATACAACTATACTGATTTACGTAATCAAATAATTTTAGAACTTCATCCTTTTATTAGTGAACTTACTGGTAGACACCCTATTATTCTACCAGTCATTATGGAAGTTAAAGTTGCAAAATAAAACTAGAAATTTCTAGTTTTTTTATGCCTTTTTATAGATTTAAAGATATTAAAATGGTACAATTTATACAGGTGATTCTATGGAATTTATAAATACTATTAATAACAACTCTATTCTAATAATTCCTGATAATATAAAAAATAAAGTATTAGAATATATTGATCAAAATAATATTTTAAAAAATATTAAAATAATGAATTTTAATGAATTAAAAAAAGGTTTATTTTTTGATTATAATAATAAAACTATTGATTATATAATGACTAATTACAAAATAAATTATTCAGTAGCAAAAAATTATATTAATGATTTATATTATCTTGATGAAGTGAATTCTAATAATGCAAAAATTAAATTTCTCATAGATTTAAAAAAAGATTTAGAAAATAATAATTTATTAATTAAAGATAGTTTATTTTTAAATTTACTAAAAAGTAAAGATTCTATTTATGTCTATGGTTTTGATTATATAAATAAGTTTAATAAATATATGTTGTCTAAACTAGAAAATGTTAAAATAATTCCTAAAAAAGATTATGAATATAAACACCAAGTATATGAATTTGAAAATATTAATGATGAAATAAGTTATGTTGCTGAAAATATAGCAAATCTTATTAATAATGGTGTTTCTCTTAATAAAATTTATATAGCTAATTATAGTGAAGAATATTATTTTAGTATTCATACAATTTTTAAATTATTTAATATCCCCTACTACATAGAATCTCAAAATAGCTTATACGATACAGCTTTCGGAAAATACTTTTTAAATAATTTAAATAAAGATATTACTGTACTACTTGAAGAAATGAAAGATAAATTTGATATTGCAAATAATCAAGTAAACAATGTTTGTTTTAATAAATTATTCAACTTATTAAATACTTATTACTGGTGTGATGATATAAAGCAAAAAAAAGATTTAATATCATATGAAATGATGAATACTGTAATACCTACTGAGCATTTAAAAAATGAAATTAGAACAACTAATATTTTAGATAATGTTTTTAATGATGATGAATATGTCTTTCTAATTGGTTTTAATCTAGGAAGTATACCTATCTTAAAAAAAGATGAAGACTATATTAACGATGACATTAAACCTTTTTACTTAGAAACTTCTAGTGAATATAATAAGTTAATTAAAGAACAATATATGAAAGTTTTTAAAAATATTAAAAATTTAGTAATAACTTATAAGAATAATTCAAATTTTAATTCTTATTCAAAAAGTTTTTTAATTGACAATGATTATTTGAAAGTTGAGAAAAAAGTTTATAATATATCTAATTATAGTGATGATTTAAATAAATTAAATTTAGCTAAAAAGATTGATAGTTTAATTAAATTTAATGAAAATAATGAAGAACTTGCTATATTAAATAGTAATTATGAAAGTTTATATAATACTTATACTAATGATTTTACAAGTATTAATGAAAAGAAATTATTAAATAAAATTAATGATAATTTAGCATTTAGTGCTACAAATATAAAAACATATTATGAATGTCCTTTTAAATTTTACTTAAATAGTATTTTAAAAATTAATGAATATGAAACTACTCTAGCTCAGTTTATTGGGGATATATTTCATTATGTATTAGAAAATGCCTTAAATGATGAAGAAGACAAAGTTGATGAATATTTTATGAATTATTTTAATGAATATAAAGATAAAATTGAATTAACAAATAAAAATAAATTCTTTATTAGCCATTTACAAAAAGAATTACACTTTGTAGTTAATACAATAAAAAAACAATATAGTCATTCTAAGCATAATATAGAAAAACATGAACTGAAATTAGATTACCCTATTAATTATAAAATTAAAACTAAGTTAACAGGTAAAATAGATAAAGTTTTAATGCTTGATAATAATGCTTTAATTATCGATTATAAAACATACAATCAACCATTTGATAGAGACTTGATTGATTTCGGTATTGAAATTCAACTTCCTTTTTATTTATATTTATTAAAAAGTGTACTGCCAGATGTAAATATTGCTGGAGTTTATTTACAGCATATTCTAAACTTAAGTAGTAAATATGAACCAGATAAAGATTTAAATAAAGAATTAGAAAATAATTTAAAATTAGATGGTATTACATTTAATAATTTAAGTTTAATTAGTATTTTTGATGATTCTTATGAAAAATCAGAAGTAATAAAAGGTTTAAAAATCAAAGCTGATGGTTCAGTTAGTAAAACAAAAAATATTTTTGATGCTGATAAAACCTTGTTAGAAACTACAAAAAACCTAATTAATAATTGTATATTTAATGTATGTAACGGTAACTTTAAAATTTCCCCTATTAAAATTGAAAATAAAAAAGATGGTTGTAAATACTGTGATTATAAAGATATTTGTTTTGTAAAAAATAAAGATTTTAACTTACAAGTTATAAAAAAAGGAGATGATAATAATGAGTAATTTAACAACTGAACAACTTCTTGCAGTTAATAAACAAAATACTAATATTATCGTTTCTGCTGGTGCTGGTAGTGGAAAAACTACAGTTTTAAAAGAAAGAGTTTTAAGAATTTTAAATCAAGGTATCGACATAAATAAATTAATTATATTAACATTTACAAACAATGCTGCTAAAGAAATGAAAGAAAGAATCAGAAAAATTATTAATGATAATAATTTAGAAGATCAAGCTTTATTACTTGACCAATCATATATTACTACATTCGATTCATTTGCTCAAAGTTTAGTAAAAAAATATAATTATTTGTTAAATATTTCTAAAGACTTTACTATTGTTGATGCAACAATCGTTAAAACCGAATTAAATAATATTATTGATATAATATTCGAAAGATTATATAAAGAACAGAACCCTAAATTTATTAAATTAATTAGTGATTTTTGTATTAAGGATGATAAAAATATTAGAGATTCTATAATTAAATCTTATCAAAGTTTAGGAAATTTAATTGATAAAAATGATTTTTTAAATAACTATATAACTAAATTTTATAGTGATAATGCTGCAAATATTTTCCTTGATGAATATGAAGAATATGTCTTAAATTTAAAAGACGATATTACTACTCTACTTGATTGTTTAAATGACGAAACAATTAATCAAGATAAATTAAGTGGAAATATGAATGCAACTGTTAATTTCATTAACAGTAGTTCTATTGATGATTTAAAATATTCTATTGATTTCTCTTTAGCAAGAGCTTTAAAAAATGTTTATACTGATGAAGGAAAAGAAATAAAAGAAGAAATTGCTACTAAAATAAAAGAATTAAAAAGTCATCTTCAATTTACTAAATTAGAATTAAAAGAAAATTACTTAAGCACTAAAGAATATGCTGAAATAGTTATTGATATATTAAAAGAAATAGATGTTAAATTAAATGAATTTAAAGATATTCATAATTCTTATGAATTTAGTGATATTGCTCTAAAAGCTATAAAGCTTGTAAAAGAAAATGAAGATGTAAAAAATGAAATAAAAAATAATACTTTTGAAATTATGATTGATGAATATCAGGATACAAATGATATTCAAGAAACTTTTATTTCTCTAATTCAAAATAATAATGTTTATATGGTTGGGGATATTAAACAAAGTATTTATCGCTTTAGAAATGCTAATCCATATATATTTAAAAATAAATATGATAGTTATAAAAATAATGACAATGGTTTTAAAATTGATTTAAATAAAAACTTTAGATCACGTAATGAAGTTATTAATAATATTAATTTAATATTTGATAATATAATGTTTGATAATATTGGTGGAGCCGATTATAAAAATGAACATGAAATGATTTTTGGTAATACCAATTATAATGATAACAAAGTTAATGACAACTATGACTTAGAGATACTAAATTATAACAATAGTGATAAAAAATATAAACAAATAGATATTGAAGCTTTTACTATTGCAAATGATATTTTAACTAGAATTAAAAATAAAGAACAAGTCGCTTATTTTGAAGATAATAAAATGAATACTAGAAATATTACTTTTAAAGATTTTGTTATTCTTATTGATAAAAGTAAAAATTTTGAAACAATAAAAAAGATTTTAGAGAGCTTTAAAATACCTTGCACTATTGATAAAGATATTGATATTAAAAATGATGATGAAATATATATATTAAAAAATATTATTAATTTAATTATTAATATTAAAAATAATTGCTATGATAATAGCTTTAAACATTATTTTATATCACTTGCTAGAAGTTATTTATTTAATATGAGTGATGATGAAATCTTTGATATATTTACAAATAACACTTTTAAAAATACTAATATTTTTAAATATTGTTATGAATTATCTTTAGCTTGCGATGGAATATCTAATAAAGAATTGTTAACTAATATAATCGATAGATTTGATTTTATTAATAAAATAACTACTGTTTATGACATTGATGATAGATTAACCAAATTAGAATATTTCTTAAATAATGCTGAGGCTTTAAATAAATTTGGTTATGATATATATGATTTAAATAATTATTTTGATGAGATAATTGATAATACAGATAATAAATTTAATATGTCAATAAACAGTAGCGATTCTAATTCAGTAAAAATTATGACTATTCATAAAAGTAAAGGGCTTGAATTTCCTTATGTTTATCTGTCATTTCTAAATAGTAGTTTTGCTAATCAAAAAAATGATGAATTATTTTCATTTACAAATAAGTATGGAATTATATTTCCCTTCTATAAAGATGGAATTGGTAAAACATTTATTAATACTTTAAATAAAAATTATGAGTTTAAAGAAACTCTATCAGAGAAAATAAGATTATTTTA
>CADBMU010000029.1 GCA_902795845.1 uncultured Erysipelotrichaceae bacterium | reverse complement strand
TGATTTACTTCCAAGAACACATGGTAGTGCAGTATTTACTCGTGGTGAAACTCAATCACTTGCTACAACAACACTTGGAGCTTTAGGGGAACATCAAGTACTTGATGGCCTTGGAATTGAAGATATGAAGAGATTCATGTTACATTATAATTTCCCACAATTTTCAGTAGGTGAAACAGGAAGATATGGTGCTCCAGGTAGAAGAGAAATAGGTCACGGAGCTTTAGGAGAAAGAGCTCTTGCACAAGTAATGCCTAGTGAGGAAGAATTCCCATACACAGTTAGAGTTGTTAGTGAGATTCTTGAAAGTAATGGTTCAAGTAGTCAAGCAACAATTTGCGCTGGATGTCTTTCATTAATGGCAGCAGGTGTTCCAATTAAAGCACCAGTTGCAGGAATAGCAATGGGATTAATAACTTCAAATACTAGTAAAAAATATACAATTTTAACTGATATTCAAGGACTTGAAGATCATATGGGTGATATGGATTTCAAAGTTGCTGGTACAAAAAAAGGTATAACAGCATTACAAATGGATATTAAAATTAAAGGTGTTACTAAAAATATTTTAAAAGAAGCACTAGCTCAAGCTAAAAAAGCTCGTATGGAAATTCTTGATTTTATGGCTGGTATTATTGAAGAACCAAGAGAATATTTAAGCCCATATGCACCAAAAGTTGAAATGTTCTATATTAAACCTGAAAAGATTAAAGATGTTATTGGACGTGGCGGAGAAATGATAACTAAAATTATTTTAGAAGCTAGTGGTGTTAATACTGTAACAGACAAAGATGCTGTTAAAGTTGATCTTGATGATGATGGTAAAGTTACAATTTATCATAATAGCCAAGAGGTTATTGATAAAACTCGTGAAATGATTGAAAGCGTTGTAAAAGAAGTAGAAGATGGTGCAATATATACAGGTAAAATAGTTAAAGTTGAAGACTTTGGTTGTTTTGTTGAATTATGGCCTGGTTGTGAAGGATTGTGCCATGTATCACAACTTGCTCATGAAAGAGTAAACAAACCTAGTGATTTGTTTAAAGTAGGAGATGAAATCAGAGTTAAAGCTTTAGGATTTGATAATCGTGGAAGATTAAACTTATCTCGTAAAGATACTTTACCTATATCTGCTGGTAAGGATACAAAAGAAGAAAAAGATTCTAAGAAAAAAGATAAAAAAATAAAAAAGGATAAAAAACATGAATAAACCAACTTCTGGTGATAAATATAAACATTTTAAAGGAATGGTAATTAATGTAATTGCTGTTGGTAAAAATACAGAAACTTTAGAAGAAATGGTAGTTTATGAACACGATGGTGATATTTGGATTAGACCACTTAAAATGTTTATGTCAAAAGTTGATAAAAATAAATATCCTGATTGTAAGCAAGAATATAGATTTGAAAAATTAGAAAAATGACATTTTTGTCATTTTTTTAAAATTTTACAAATTTTAAATATCTGTAGTTTATAGAGAACAAAAATTGAAAATTGGTGTTTTGACACCAATTTTTTTATGTGTTATTTATATCTTGGAAGGGGGATTTTTCATGAATGAAAAATTAGAAATATTAAAAGAAAAGTATAATTTAAATGAAAGGATACTTGATTTAACAATTGATGTAGCATTTAAAAAAGTATTTACAGCTAAAGAAAACAGATGGTATTTAGCATTTTTGATAAGTTATTGTACAAAACTGGATATAAATTACATATTAAAAAATATGAAAATGAAAAATGATTTTATATCCAGTAGCAATATAAAAATGAAAACAGGTTATTCAGATATATTAGTTGAAGTAGATAAAAAAATAATAAATATTGAAATGAATAGAAACTTATCAGAAAAATTAATAAGAAAAAATAAATGGTATGTAAATACATTAAGTAGTGTAAGTGCAGAAAAGAATAGTAAATTAGATAAACTTATAATCCAAATAAATATAAGTACAAAAGCAAGGATCCCTAAGACAAATGAATTATTGTATGAAATAGTAAGAATGGATAAGAATTTAAAAGTAGAAGATGTTTACAATAGCGAAATAATATATGACATAAACCTTGAATATTTAAAAGAAGAATTATATAATAAAAATAAGATAAATAAAGAAGAGAAAAGACTACTAATATTTATAGAACAAGATAAAAAGATATTAGAAAGTCTGTATAAGGGGGATGTCAAAATGAAAGAAATAGTAAATGAAGTAGAAGAAGAGAAATATAAAAATGATTATTCATTTTTACTAGAATATGATAAAGAAGCATTGGATGAAGAAATAAGACAAGACGAACTAAAAAAAGCTAGAGAAGAATCATACAATGAAGGAATAAGAAATAATAAAATAGAAATTGCGAAAAAATTATTAGAAATGAATATTCCAGAAGAAGAAATAGAAAAATTAATAGGTATGCCTTTAGAGAAATTAGAAAATCCAGATTATACAGACGAAATAAAAATACCAACATATGATAAAGAGGCTTTGGATGAAGAAATAAGACAAGATGAACTAAAAAAAGCTA
>CADBMU010000028.1 GCA_902795845.1 uncultured Erysipelotrichaceae bacterium | reverse complement strand
GCTCCATTGACGAATCTGTTCGAACTATTTAGTTTGAACTTGATATATAGAATCAATCGAAAGATTGATTTTTTTGTGTCTTACAAAGAAATCATCCTAAAGAAAGGATGGTGTTTATGATTAATATTATCAAGCAAGAAATACCTATTGATGAATCACTTAAAAAGAAGTTAGAGTTTATTTGTGATTTTTGTAATACTACTCCTACATTTATAAATGGAAGTATTAGAAAAATTGATAAATCTAATTTGGTTTATGTGGAACCTCACAAAGTAATTATCAATAATATAATGTTTCTTGTTTTTAATTATTCTAATGATGTTTATATCAAAAACTTTGGTAATAAAATTAAAATCAATGAATTAGAAAATTATTTAAAGCGTACCAACTAGTAAATTTACCCTAAATAGTTTATAATTAGATTATACTATATTTTTTTTAATTTTCATAGTTTTTAAATTTTACTTACATAAAAAAAGCAAATCAATCAAGATATGCTTATTTTATTAATTAAAAAATATTTATAAAAAGTCTATTTTTTCAAAATGTTGATAATCAGGATAATCCCAGTCGCCACCCCAGTTAAATCCTCTTTCTTTAAATAATTTATAACATAAATCATTATGATCTATTTTATGTTCAAATTCTAAATCTCTATTTGCATATTTTGCCCCATTAACAGGCAATATTATTTTTTCAGAATCTTTTAAAACATATGGATTATATAGAGGATTAATATCTATTGCAAGACCATAAGCATGTTTTGAATACTCATTTTTATTAAGTATTTTTCTAAAGTTAAAACATGAACTATTGTTATCAGTCATTGATTTTATATCATCAAAATCATATTCGTCAATTAATAGAATCTTTTCTATTTGATATTTATTTTCATATAACTTTGTAAAAATATAATTTAAATCCTCTGCTATATATTTGTTACACATTATTAAACCATTCTTTGTTTCATTATAGAAATTAAAATACTTAACATCTATAATTACCAAATCATCAATAATTTTTAACAATTCATTATTTTCATTAAATCTTTCTATAAGTTTTAATTTATAATTTTTATTTAACTCTTTTATCATTTTTATCCTTTCTAAAAATAATTATATTCTTTTGTTCCTTAAAATTTGTTTTTTATTATTTTTAGAAAATTCTTTAACAATTGATATTAAAATATCACGAGTATTATTCATATCTTCAACAGTTACATATTCATATATACTATGAAAATTATGTCCTCCTGTTCCTAAGTTTGGACATGGTATTCCTTCATAACTTATTTTAGTTCCATCAGTTCCACCTCTAATTGGTAATATTAAAGGTTCTATATTCACACTTTTTATAGCATTAATTGTTCCCGTAATTAGTGTATCTTCTTCTTTTATGACGTCATACATATTATAGTAAGTATCTTTTATATCCAGTTTAATACAATCATTATATTTTCTATTTAATACATTAACTATTTGTTCTAATAATTCTTTTCTTTTTGTAAAACTTTCTTTATCAAAATCTCTTATTAAATATTTAAGATGGGCTTTTGAGACATTACCATTAATTTCTTCTAAGTGATAAAATCCTTGACGACCATCAGTATTTGCAGGTATTTCATTAGGTAATAATGAATTTATAATTGTAGCTATATGACAAGCATTTATCATAATATTTTTGGCATTTCCACAATGAGTACTTATACCATTTATTTCTATAGTAACACTTGCTGCATTAAAATTTTCATAGGAAAATTCTCCGACACTACTGCCATCAACAGTATACGCAATATCTGGTGTAAAAAATTCTTTATTAAAATTTAAAGTTCCTAAACCTAACTCTTCATCTGGAGTAAAACATACATAAATATCACCATGAGTTTCAGTAGAATTAACAAAATACTCTAACATACTCATTATTTCTGCTATCCCTGCTTTATCATCAGCTCCAAGTAAAGTTGTACCATCTGTAGTAATCAAAGTCTTTCCAATATGATTTTTTAAATCTGGATATATTTCAGGAGACAATGTCTTTTTATTATTTAACATTATATCTTTTACATCATAGTTTTTTATTATTTGAGGTTTTATATTTTTACCAATAGCATTTTCTGAAGTATCTAAATGTGATATAAAACCTAGTTTAGGAAGTTTTTTATCTCCTTCTAAAACAGCATAAACATAACAATTTTTTTCATCAAAATAAATTTTATTAATATTCAATTTTTTTAATTCCATAACTAATTTTTTAGCTAAAATTAGTTGGCCTTTTGTACTTGGGTTTGTATTTTTCTTTGAATTTGATGTTGTATCTATTGCGATATACTCTAAAAATCTTTCTAATAATTCCATTGTAAAACCTCCCGAATAACCAATGTTTTAATTATTATATTAAATTTTAATTTAATATTCAAATTTATTTTATAAAAAAATGGTTAATTTCTTAACCATTAGAATTCAACATATTTATTAGTATTATAAATTTTATCATTTACAGAAACATACACTGAATATTTACCTTTTAAATTAACATTATTTATATATTTTGTAATACTTATTCCTTTTTCATTTTCTTCTTCTGTAAATATATCTACACATAATGCTGTATATGGATGTTTACTTATTCTTACATCATAGTATTTTAATTCAAAATTATTATATAAAATTATATTAACTTTATCAGTTCTTTTAAAAGTACCACTAAATACTATTCTATCTTCTTCTTTTTTTAGATTAACATTGTTATTCTTTAATTTTTTGATATCCATGGTTTTATCAATAAAACCATGTGTTTTTTTTAGAATTTTAGTCTCACCAAGTGAACCAAGTTTTTTAGCTTCACCCAATTTAAATTCAGAATTATTATATATATTCATTTTTTCAACACGATAATTATTAGTAGGTAACTTAATTTCAAATATAACTTCATCATCTAATAATTCAACCGTATCAGCTTTTAATTTTACAGCACCATTTGATAACCCTGCTGGTTTGTTAGAAGGTTTCCCATCAACAGAAACAATTCCACCAGAATGAACTATATAATGATTTTTTTCTAAGTAGTCAACATCAGAAATATATGGTGAATAGAAACTACTTCCTCTTTCTTTGCCATATTGCCAAACTTGTTTTATTGTCATATTCTCAGTATCTATTTTATACATAACACCTCTTGAATAAGAATTATCTGCAGATACATAATTTTCTTTTATTTTTGATTTATTATTACCATTGTCAAATAAGAATACATAACCTTCTGGTGTTATCATTGCGGCATGTTGACTCCATTGCCATTCAAAATCTTTATTATCTGATTTAAAGAAATATTTCTGATATTCTTGACTCCAGTTAGTTGAATCTCCTATAATCCAATTAAGTTTTTTGGTATCATAATCAATATTTATAACTGCATCTTGATGTCTACCAGATAAAGTTATTGAATTAGTTTTTTCATCATACCATACAGAATTATTGTGAAACCAATCATAACTAGTCCAATTTTCACTTTTTCCATCTTCCATATTTAAGATTTCTTTTAAATCAAATGTTTTAACTACTTTACCAGTATTACGATCTATTTCTACAATATAATCTTCAACTGTTCCTTGTTCATTTAAAAAGTCATCACTAGCTACAAGTAAATTGCCATTTGGTAATTCATAATAATCATGGTGATATCCTCCTTTAAGAGAGTATTCTGTATAAATTTTTCCAAGCATATCTATTTCATATAAGCCAGTCATATAATAAGGTGTAAAAATTGGTCTTTCTGTACTAACTAACATGTTACCATTTTCAAGTCTTGTATTATCCCATAAAGCATAGTGAGTTAAATACCATCTAACATCACCATTAACATCATATGCACAAGAATATCCTCTAGCTGATGGTGTAAAGAAATAAAATTCTGTACCTAATTTTTCTTTTTTAGCTTCTACACTTGTAGGAAGGACAAAATCTTCTGGAAGTTTATCAGTCTTAATATAAATTGTTTTTTTATAAACTTTATTATTATCTTTGTATTCAATTTCTACTTCATTATTTGTATCTGCATATAGACCATAAACTGTTAGATAATGCTTTTTATTCTTTTTAAATTCATGAGTTATTGTAGTATTTTTATCTTTTCCTTTTACTGTAATTTTAGGAATAACTTCATTGTCAGTCTCAAAAAGTATTAAAGTAGTAAGTGGGGAAGATTTATAAGGATCTAAAATAACTTTAGGATTATCAAAAGTGTATCCTTTTGTTGTAATATCTTTTTCATATTCACTTTGTAATGTAATTAAACTTTTAATACTTTCTAATTTAGTTTTATTTGTACTTTTGTAATTCAAAAAAAGAAAAATAATAATTATTATTAATATAATAACAAAAATACTTCCTAATAAAATTTTTCTTTTTTTCAATATAATCACTTCTTTCTTGAAATGATTATAAAAAAAATTTTAGTTAATTCATATAATGCAATGGTTGAAAAAACTCAACCATTGGTTGAATTTATTTATTATCACATTGATTAGACATTTTTAAAGGAATTTTATAAGTAATTATTTCATCGTTTTCATTTTTAGCATTAATTTCTAAATATAAATCATTTTCATTATATTCTTTACAAGTTCTCGAATAATTATCAACAGTTATTGTAATATTTTTTAAATATTCTTCCAGTTTTATATTTTTATTATTCTTATTATTACAAGAACTTATTTTCTTTTGAATATCATTATGTTTTTCATATAAAGTACATTCAATTTCTTTATAAGTTTTCTTATCATCACCACCGCAATAATTTACATTTGAAATATAAATTGCCGTTTTATTTTTATTGTAACTAATACTACCTGAAATATTAAAATTTTTACAATTAGACCCAAGAGTTTTAAATTCAAAATCTTTGTTTTTAGAATTTATTATTAAAAAGATTATGCCCAATATTAACATTAAAAATATTATAATATAAATAATTATATTTTTCTTTTTTCTATTAATTTTTCCATCTAATAAATCATTTAAATCAATGTTAAAGTCACTGGCTATTTGTTTAATTATAACAGTATCTGGCATATTCTTACCATTTTCCCACTTACTAACAGCTTGATATGTAACATTATATTTATTAGCCAGTTGTTGTTGAGTTAAATTATTATCTTTTCTAATTTTTTTTATTATTTTTCCAAATTCTTCTTGATTCATCGTAATACCTCTTTATTTTTATGTTCAAATTCTGTATGACCTTTTGTACCATATTTTTTAGATATTGGATCTTTAAATATAAAAGTTTTTAAAGGTTGTAATGTTAATGTCATATAACTTCCAAAAATTATAAATAATAATATTGCTCCAAGATATTGGTAAACGAATGGAAATTGTTCTAAATTAATAAAATGATAAAATACTATTTGACCCCATGTTATAGCAATATAGAATGTTAAAATATCTATTGGTAAAAATGGTTTTTTAGTAAATCTTGTATACGTATAAAATATTAATGGTATAACTATTATAACTGTTAAAAGACTTAAACTTTTAGCTATAAAGTAGTTACTATTCATCCCAAATATATAACCGTCATATAAACTCCAGAATATCATTGGACTTAAAGCAATTTTTATATGTTCCCATGTACTTTCATTAACTGCTGCAAATAAAGCTACAATTTTATTATGATTACTTATTTCATATAAAAAATGTAAAAATGTTCCCACTAAAGAAATTATAATTATTGATACTAACATTCTATCCCTCTTTTCTATTTTTATTATATAGCAAATTATGTATTTTTTTAAGAAAAAATGAATTAATTTGCTTAATTCATTTCTATACTTCAATCTTTAAATATCATTTCTAATTTTTCTTTTATTTGTTCTTTATTAAATGGTTTTGCTAAATAATCTACAAAGCCTTCACTTTTATATCTTGCTTCTGCTCCAGCTAAGGCATCTGCT
>CADBMU010000027.1 GCA_902795845.1 uncultured Erysipelotrichaceae bacterium | reverse complement strand
CTTTATTTAGATTGTCACAAAAAAAAGAATTTTTTAAACTCTTTTCAAAACATTTACTTCTTCATCATACAAGTTAATATCATAACTATTTAATAATATAGCATTAATTCTTTTTTCTATCATTTCAATATATAACTTATTAATATCATTTATTTTTAAATTAAAATTCAAATTTAATATTTCAATTGCTTCAAATGCATCATGAAATCCTTCTATATTTATAAGTCTTTCTTTGAAAGAATCAGGTAATATAGCAATTATCCCAACAATCATTGTTTGATAACAAGAATAAATTTCCTTTAAAACTTCTCTATCATTATTTTGTTTAGCGATAGCAAATGCTTTATCAAAATCCATTATAATTTTATTTTGAAGATATTCGCTATATGAAGAAAAGCAATTTGTAAATTGTAAAATATCAGATTCTAAAAAATCATTAGAAATTTTCAAATCAGTTAATTTATTAAACTGACTTTCATTAAAAATAGCCATCCTCAAAAAGAAAATTTTTAATTTATTATCTATACATTTTTTATTTAAAACAAAGAAAATCCTATACAACTCTTTAAAGATATTATCTACATTTCCTGACACATTTTTAGCATAGTCAATAATATATTCTATTCTTATTTTATTACTCAAATTTAACATTTCATCAAATAGAAAATTAATTTTATTTTTTTCTTCTTCTAAACTATATTCTGACATTTTTTCACCCCTCATCAAAAATATTTAGTATTATATCACAATCTATTTAAAAATCTATAGTTTATTAAAAATTTTTTATAAAAATTATTATCCCTATTATCACTATTATTAATAATATTAGATTGATAAATATTTGTTTATTATATTTTATATATGTTACTATTTTATTTATTAATTTCATATTATAATCCCTCCAAATAATTTACAGCATCTTTTAAAGATTCAACACTTACAATTTTCATGCTCAATTTATTTTCATTTTTTACTTTCATAGCTTCCTCGTAGTTTTCTTTTGGACACAAGAAAATATTAGCTTTTTTACTACCAAGGATTTTATACTTAACCCCACCTATTTCTCCAACATTTCCAGAAGCATCAATCGTTCCGGTACCAGCAATAATTTTTCCTTTAGTTATATCATTTTTAGTAAGAGAGTTATATATAGCTAAAGATGCCATTAATCCCCCACTAGATCCTGATTCACTATCTTTAGTTTTTATTTTTACTTCGGGATCTGTTTTTAACTCTTGTAAATTAATTGAGGCAACTCCTAGTTTTTTTTCATTGTCAATTAAAGATACAGTTGATTTTATAACTTTTTCTTTATTATTTCTAATAATTTTAACATTAACAGTATCCCCAACATTTTTATTTTTAACTATTTCAGAAATATCTTTTGTACTTTTTACAGTATTATCATCAACCGAAATAATTTCATCATTTATTTTTAATTTAGATTTTGATTCTTCCATAACATATATTACTTTTAATTTTTCATTTTTAACAGTTACTGTTTTACCTGCCAAATTATAAGCAGATATTATGGCATTATTAATACCTTCTTGCATATATAGTTTATCAATTTCAATAGTTTGGGAAACACTGGCTCCTTCATAGACAACATTCTCTTGTTTTTCTAAATCCCAATTAGGAATAACATAGCTTAATAAAACGTAAGGAAGAGAGCTTCTAAGCATCGAAACATAACTCATTGCAAGTTCACCTTCTGTTTTATAGCCTTTATCTACTTCAACTCTTTTAGATAAGTCAATCATACCTCCAGGAATATAAATTGCTACTGGAAGTTCAATAGTAAATACTAAAACTAATACTATAAAGCTTAATAAATATTTATAATTTTCTTTAATTTTTCTTTTACAAAATTCATATATTTTAGTAATCATTATTTTATTCACCTATATAATTATACCAGTTTAAGGAGCAAATATGAAATATATTTTAAAAAAATCTATCATCCTAGTGTTAACTTTTGTCTTTTTAATTTTGCTTTTTAAAGATCCTAGTATTAGTAAGGAAAGTATAGCAAAAAGTTTTTCTTTATGGACTAATAATCTAGTACCTTCTTTGTTTCCTATGATTATTATTAATGAAATACTAATAAATTATAATTTTCCAAGCATTATTTGTAGTATCTTTTATAAGCCTTTTAACAAAATATTTAAACTTTCTTATAATGGAACATATCTTTTTATAATGTCTATCTTTATTGGAACACCAGCTAATGCTATATTACTTAAAAATATGTTAGATAAGAAAATGGTTCAAATTCAAGAGATAAATAAACTTTTATATGTATGTTATTTTTCTAATCCATTATTTTTATACAATATGTTATCTTTAATTTTTTCTAACAAAAAAACAGTTTTATTTTTATTGTTTTCACATTATCTTGCTAATTTTATCACTTTATTTTTAATACGAAATAAATATCAGTCAAATACTGATAACAGGATTAAAATAGAAAGTATATCTTTGAGTAAGTTATTGCCTAGTGCTATTAAAAAAGCTTTTAATTCTTTAATAGTAGTTTTAGGTGTTATCAGTTTTTATTTATTAATCTCCGATTATTTTTTAAATACAACAATATTTAAAGGTCTACTTGAAATAACTACTGGTTTAAATTCATTAATTATAAACCAGTCTTCTTCTAAGAAAATACTTGCTATTATTATCATTAATTTTGGAGGATTAAGTATATTTACTCAAATAAAAAGTATCTTAGAAGATACTAATTTAAATTTTATTAATTATTTTAAAGGAAGAATTCTTCAAATAATTATTTCACTATTTTTATGTTCTACTATTTAGTATTTTACCTTTAATTTTAGAACTAGAATAATTATAGAAAGTTAGAATAATGTTATCCATTTGACTATCATTATTTTCTCTTAATTTAGATTTATCAACTATTATTGGTATATTTAGTATAATAATTTTATCATTTGGATCACATTTTATTTTAGAATTATCTGTTGTTAGTTTAGAATTATCTGTTTCACTACATTTAATAACTTTAAGTTCAACATCACTTGTTTTAATATAAGTTTCATCGTTATTCTTCTCTAAACTCCATTTTGTT
>CADBMU010000026.1 GCA_902795845.1 uncultured Erysipelotrichaceae bacterium | reverse complement strand
CATCTTCTTTTTGCTTCTCGATAGTGTATTATATAGTAATTTTTTTATATTTCAAGGCTTTCGACAAATAGTGACAAATGTTTTAATTTTAAGTGTAAAGTATACGAATGAAGTATGTAATTTATAGAATATTTAATTAAAGTATTGTATAATTAATTAAGGTGATATTATGTTATATCCGAACAATATCAAAAAGGACAAAAAAAGCTTTATTAATTATGGAAATCGAGGTATGAATCTTGAAAATTTAATTAATGAAACTAATGAATACTATTTGAATAATGATATTGCTTTAATTTTTAAAAAACCAACACCTATTGGAATAGCTAAAGTTAGTTATAATAGTTTTGGTAAAAGCATTGAAAAAGCATATTTTAAAGAACAATCTACTTTAGATTATAATGGATTATATAAAGGAAAATATATAGAATTTGATGCAAAAGAAACATTAAATAAAACTTCTTTTCCTTTATCAAATATTCACCCTCATCAATTGAAACACATTAGAAATGTAATAAATCATAAAGGTATATGTTTTTTAATAATAAAAATGAATAATTTATATTATCTTTTATTAGGAGAATCATTAATCTACTTTATAGATCATAATGAAAGAAAAAGTATCCCTTATGATTTTATAAAAACAAATGCTTTTGAAATAATAGAAAAATATAATCCGTCTTTGGATTACATAAAAATAATTGATAATTTGCTTAAGGAGGAAAAATAATGGCAAAAATTAATGTCAAAAAAGTTAAAAATAAAATGAAAGATAAAGCTTTAAGCACCAAAGAAAAAACAAAGAGTAAATTTGGTGGAAGCCTTAAAACCTTAATAGTTATACTATTTTATACACTTGGTATTGTAGTGGCCACTACTGTTTTGATATTTGGACTTTATATAATAATTACTGCTCCAGATTTTAATACAAAACAGTTGTATAAAAAAGAAGCTACTGTTTTATATGATAAAGATGGAAATGAAATAACAAGACTTGGTAATGAAAATAGAGTTTTAGTAACATATGATGATTTACCTCAAACATTAGTTGATGCCCTAGTAGCTACCGAAGATTCAAGATTTTTTCAGCATAATGGGTTTGATGCAGCAAGATTTTTAAAAGCTTCTGTCGGCCAAGCACTCGGTAACTCTTCAGCTGGTGGTGCCTCTACTCTTACCATGCAACTTGTAAAAAATACGTATACATCTAATGAAGCTAGTGGTATGAAAGGAATTATTAGAAAATTCACTGATATATATATGGCTGTATTTAAAATAGAAAAAACATACACTAAGGAAGAAATCATTGAATTCTATGTTAATAGTCAATGGTTAGGAAATGGTAATATTAATTATAAAGGTGTCTATGGTGTTGAACAAGCTAGTCAAGAATACTTTGGAAAATCTGTTAAAGATTTATCGTTACCAGAAAGTGCTTTATTAGTTGGTATGTTTAATAACCCAACAAGTTTTAACCCATTTAATTATCCAGAAAATGCTAAGAAAAGACAATCAGTTGTTTTAAGTTTAATGGTTAAACATGGATATATTACAAATGAAGAAAAAGAAAGAGCTGAAAGTATTCCTATTGAATCTCTTCTTGTTAGTAGTGACAACAAAACTTATACAAATCCTTATCAACCATTTATTGATTATGTTATAGAAAATGTTAAGAAAAATACTGGTGATGATCCATACTCAGTACCTATGTCTATTAAAACAACAATGGATAGAAGTATTCAAGATGTAGTTAATAGTGTTACAAATGGTACAGGTGGATATACATTTGTTGATGATAAAGTTCAAATGGGTATGGCTATTACTTCTACTAAAGATGGTAGCGTTGTAGCTTTATCTGGTGGTAGAAATTATCAAGCTGCTGGTTTAAATAGAGCAACCGATATAAGTAGACAGCCTGGATCTACCGCAAAACCTATATTTGACTACGGTCCTTATATTGAATATCAAAATGGTTCAACAAGTTCTTATTTCTTTGATGAACCATATACCTACTCTTCTGGTGGTTCTGTAAAAAACTATGATAATAGATATAAAGGTATGATTACAATGCGAGATGCCTTGGTTGATAGTAGAAACATTCCTGCTTTACAAGCATTCCAAGCAGTTGATTCAAATAAAATTGCTGAATTTGCTCATAATTTAGGAATTGATTACGGCGAGGGTTTATATGAATCATGTTCTATTGGTGGGTTTGATGGAGTTAATCCATTACAAATGAGTGCTGCTTATGCTGCCTTTGGCCGTGGTGGTGATTATATTGCACCATATGGTTATACAGAAATAACTTACTTAGAAAGCGATAAAACAATTAAATATAATTATGATAAAGTTGAAGTAATGAGTGAAGAGACAGCTTATATGGTAACAGATATGTTAGTTACTGGTGGAGCTAGTGGTGTCGGTGGTTCTATTAGAGTAAGTGGTACTGAAGTGGCTGCTAAAGGTGGTACAACTACAATGGATGCATCTAGTAGAAAAGCTTTAGGTCTTCCTGATTCAGTAACTCCAGATCACTGGAATAATACTTATACAAGTGATTACTCTATATCATTGTGGTATGGATATGATAGACTATCTAAAGGTGGAAGTTATATTACTTCTACTCCTGGTAGTAAGGCAAGACGTGGTATAATGGCTGCTGTTGCTAATAAAGTTTATAAAAAGAATGCTAAATTTACTAAACCTAGTGGTGTTGTAAATGTCACAGTAGAAAAAGAAACTATTCCAGCAACATTACCTAGTGAAAATACTCCTGATGATATGAAAATGTCAGCTTTATATAAATCAGGTACTGAACCTACAGAAACATCAACAAGATACTCTACTCTAGATAATCCAACAAATGGTTCATTTACAGCAAGTGGTACTACAGTAAACTTAACATGGACAGCTATTAAAACACCTGATGCTATTGATGAAACAGCTTTAGCTAATTATTTCAATACAGGTTATGGTCAATTTGCAGATAAATATTATCAAAGAAGACTTGCTTATAATGCGAGTTACATAGGATCTATTGGTTATGAAGTATATCTAAATAATAATGGTAACTTAACTTATTTAGGATTTACTAATAATAATTCTTACAGTTATAATGGTGATGGAATATCTAATTATACTTTTGTAATAAAATCTGCTTATAGTATATTTAAAAATAATCGTAGTTCTGGTTTAACAATTACATCTAAGTATGCTAATCCAGTAATACCTACTGTACCAGATACAACTACTGATACTACTACAAATAATAATCAAAATACTACAGTTATACCTGGTACTCCATAAAAAAATGTACAATTAATTTTGTACATTTTTTTTATAATATTTACATTCATTTTTAAACAAACACGATTCACATAAAGGATTTTTACTTTTACAAATATATCTTCCAAACAATACCATTTGATGATGTACTCTACTCCATTTATCTTTAGGTAAATATTTCATTAATTTCTTTTCTACCTTATAAACATCATCATTTTTTAAAGCTAAATTAAGCCTTTTAGAGACTCTTTCTACATGAGTATCTACTGCTATAGCAGCAACATCAAAAAGATTTGATAAAACCACATTACAAGTCTTTCTACCAACACCAGGAAGTGATTCTAGATACTTTCTATCATTAGGTACCATTCCATTATAATTGCAAACTAAACTTTTTGCTATTTCAATTAAATACATACTTTTCTTTTTATAATTACCAAGAGAATAAATAATACTTTCTATATTCTTAGAATCACTATTTGCTAAGTCAAAAATATTATATTTATCAAATAAAACCTTTGTAACTGCATTAACTCTTTTGTCTGTGCATTGGGCACTTAACATTGTTGCAATCAATAATTCATAATCTTTATTATATTCTAATTCACATTTTGGATTAGGAATCATTAAATCCAGTCTATTAGTAAATTCATTACTCTTCATCATCATTTAACCAATCAAAATCAAAAATTTCATCATTTTTTTCAGTTTCTTTTTTAATTATATTATTTTTAACATCATCCATTGTTTTATAGCCTTTTCTTTTCCATTCATGTAAAACTGTATCAATATATCTCATATTTGTAGCACCGTTATATACAGCTTCTTTTAAGGCGCCTAAAATAAGTTCTTCACTAAAACCTATTTCTAAAAATCTATTGATATATTCATATTCACTTGGAGATAAAGTTCTAGCAAATTCTTGCTCAAAAGTAGTAAATATATTATCAGCATCTTGACTCTTTTTTGCCTCCGAATATTCCGTATTTATTAAATTATAAAAATTATTTAAAGAAATACCATCATAGATTCTTCCTTCGCTATCTTTACCAGTTTCAAAAGAAATCAATTTTTTACTCATTAATTTATTAAAAGCATCCATAATCATTTCTTCATTAATACCCATATTTTTTTTAATTAAGTCTGTATCAAAAACACTAGTATCAGCATTTTCAAAATACAAAAGAAGCAAAAATTCATCCATTGATAACTTAAGCTCTATTGCTTTACTAATTAAATGTTTACCTACAATATATTTTTTCTCTTTTAATATATCAGTAATATTCATCTTAGTTCATCCCCTGTCTAATATATTTAATAATTTCTTCTTTTTTATTTACCAGTTTATTATCTAATATTTCATTTATTATTAACTCTTGTAATATTTTAACATCTTTATATTCTTTAAAACCACTAGTATTTTGAATATCTTTAAAACTTATATCTAAATCTTTAGATGAATATATTGGTAATTTATCATACTTATTAACTATTTCTTCATTTTTATAATTTAATATTTTACCAGCAACTGATGAAATGTACAAGCCATATTTATATAATATTTTATTATCAATTACATTTCCAGTAGTTATCTCCTTAATTAACTTAATATTCTTTTTTTCTTCTTTAGTAAAAGGATATTCTATATCAAGTTTAATTTGAGCATACATACCACATAAATCAGGAACATATTTTATATTATTACTGTCTTCTATCCCAATTATTTTTAAGATTCCATATTTTTTCAATAAGTTTAAACCTTTTAAAAAGTTTTCATTTATTAATATTTTATCTAGTTCACTTTTAATTCTTTCTAAAGATAACTCTTTTATATATTCTTTATACATTACTATTCCGTCATTTAACGAGTTATCTATATCAAAATCATAAACTGTTGCAAATCTAATGGCCCTAAGGATTCTTAAAGGATCTTCTTTTAACCTAATACTATCTCCGATTAATTTAATTTGTTTATTTAATATATCACTTTTTCCATCAAGATAATCAATTAAATTACTATTTTTATCCAAACACAAAGAATTCATTGTAAAATCTCTTCTATTAAGATCTTCTTTCAAATCTTTAATAAACTCTACTTCTGTTGGTCTTCTTTTTTTATAATTTTTTTCTTTTCTAAAAGTTGTAATATCAAAATTATAATTATTTATATCAAAATTAATTGAACCATAAAGATTGCTTTCTTTATTAATATTAAAAATTTCTTTCACATCCTTAGGAAGTGCATTAGTACATATGTCAATGTCATATGAATTCATATCCATTACTAAATCTCTAACATAGCCACCAACAATATAAGCATTAAATCCAGCTTGTTCTATTTT
>CADBMU010000025.1 GCA_902795845.1 uncultured Erysipelotrichaceae bacterium | reverse complement strand
GTTGGAAGTATTTTTTTTATTTCTATTTTTACTTTTAATATATCTTCTAGTAAGACTTTTAATAAATCCTCATTCTTCGGATTTAAAAATACTTCTTTAAATGTTCTATCATAGCGACAACTGTAAAATTTTTGCACCAAAATCACCCTTTCTATCTAATATAAAAAGAGAACATCAAAATTCTCTTTTTAACAAAAATTTCTGTTAATCGCTCTTCTTATAGTAGATCCAACAGTTCTTCCAAATTCTAAAATTGTATTTACAGCTCTTGCAGCAGCATTTATGTAAGTAGCAGTCCAACTACCACCAGTAATATTAATTAATTCGTTTTTTTCTATCTTCATTATTTATTACACTTTAATGGTCTCATAAAGCCATCAAATACTCCTACTATAAAAATTCCAAATCCTGCTATTGCTAACCATAAACCTTTGCCACCACCTGTGACGCTGCTTAAATACTCATTACTCAGTTTCATTAATTAAAAACTCCCTTCATTATTTTTTTAATTATCAAATCTTTATTGTAATAAAAAGTTATTTCTACTATTTCATTATTTTCTTTCTTCGTTTTATTAGTAAATTGAATCTCTTGAATATTAATATTTCCGTTGCTATAAATATCACTATATTTAAAAGAGTCTAAGATAAATAAAGAATTATTAATTTCATATTGGTAACTCTGTGATATTTTTTTAGCATTTAAAACATTTTCCGTTAATACAATGTAATTATCTTTTACGATTCCATTAGTTATGTATTTATTAGGGATTTTTAAAAAAAGGGAAAAACTAATAATTGACATAACTATAATTGAATAAAAAATAAATATAATTTTCAATTTTTTATGTTTTCTATAAACAAAATTCAAATCTTCTAAATCAAGCATTTGCTCCACCTATTTCTAATACTTCATCAAAATATTTTTCATAATCTTTATGCGTAACATAAATTATTGTTTTATTTTTAAACTTTAAATTAAGTTTTGTTATTATATCTATTTCTAAATCTTTATTAACCTCGCTCAAAGCTTCATCAAGTATTAAAATTGATGAATTTTTATATAAAGCTCTTGCAAGGATAATTCTTTGTTTTTCTCCACCAGATAAATTACTAAAATTTTTATTAATAAAAGTTTCATAGCGTAATGGCTTTTTGTAAACTAATTCTTCTAAGTGACATAATTTACATATTTCAGTAAATTTTTTAATATTAAATTCATTATTTAAAATAATATTATTTTTAATAGTATCGTCAAATAAAAACTCATTTTGTGATAAGTATGTAATATTCGATCTAACTGTAGCTAAAGCATAATCAAATATATCTATATTATCAATTGTAATAGTACCTTTTTTTAATTCATAGGTTCTATTTAATAATTTACAAAACGTCGATTTACCAATCCCACTTTTTCCTTTTATCATAACATGGGAATTTTTTTTGATTGTGAGGTTAACATCATCTATGATATTGGTATAGTTGTTATAGGAAAATCCTACATTTTTGGCGATTATATCGCCATTTGAAAATGGTTCTTTTAATTCTAATTTTTCTTCTTTATTATCCATAAACTCAATATTTTTTTCTAAAGAAGCTTTTAAATAATTACATTTTGGTATTAATTCCATAAAAGATTTAATCGGATCTATTAAATATACAAAAACAGATTCAAATGTAATAAAATTTACTAAAGTTATTTTACCATGAAATAGTAGATAAAAACCAAAAGTTATTAATGTATAATGCATTAAATCAAGTACACCATTTTTAAAACTATTTATTAAATTCATCGAACTATTAATTTTAAAAATAGATTTTAAATAATTTATAATGTTTTTTTGCATTTTAATAATAAAATGATTTTCTAAATTATTATTTTTAATTGATTCAAAAGCATTACAAGATTCACTAATACTTTCATTAAACTTTTCATTACATTCAATGTTTCTTCTAATTATTCTATAAATAAATTTACTCGTTATTAATGCTATTAAAAGGTAGGAAGTGATAAAAAGCCATAATATCATCAATAATTTTGAATTTATAAAATATAGAACAATAAAAGAACATATAGCTAAAAATAAATTCATAATAGTGCTTATAACTATTTCTGATATTACTTCATGTAGATTATTAAGTTCTAAAACTCGAGTTATAATTTCACCTGATGATCTATTTTTAACAATTTTAGAAGGAAGATTAAAAAATTTTTCAAAAAATGTTTCGTTTAAATTATAATTAATATCTTTTATCAAATAATTTTTATAATAATTACTAATAAATTCAAATATTAATTTGCTGAGATATAAAAACAAAAATAAGAATGCTACTGGTTTTAAATAATTTTGATTATTTAGATTATTGAAACATACTTTAAAATACATACTATTTAGGATGGTTAGAAATGTTATTATAAAACCAGTAATAATAATATTTATAAAAAGCTTTTTATTATTTTTTATAATATTAGAAATAAACTTGTTAATATTTGTCTCTTCTCTTTTTATAATATTATCTTCTTTAGGATATGCAACTATCACTACTCCCGTAAAAATTTCATAGAAATCTTGATATTTCATTTTTACTATTCCTTTATAAGGATCCATGATAGTAATAAAATTTTTACTTAATTTGTAACATACTACATAATGGTTTAATCCATTTTTTAAAGACAAGTGAGCAATTGCTGGTAGATTTAATTCTTTATCAATCTTATCTACTTTTACTCCATAGGAATCAAAACCATAGTTTTTTAAAGCTTCAACTAAATTATAAGCAGTAGTTCCTGAAATATTGGTATAGCAATCATTATGGATTATTTCAAGTGGGACATAACCGTTATAATATTTTAGTAAAGACAAAATACAACATGGTCCACAGTCTTTGATATCTCTTTGTTTTACTACTTCTATTTTTTTCATATTTTTTCTCCCTTCTACTATCTTATTACAAAAAAATGTCTCATTTCCTTTTTTTTCTTGCAAATTTCTTGAAAAAATTTAAAAAAATCGTCATTTTCGACGATTTTTCTTCTTTTTTGTACCATTTTTATTTTTTTTCATTAAAGAAATTTCTTTTTGTTTATCTTTACTTAAATTAGGAAAAGCTTTTAATAGTCTACTAGGAAATATTTTGAATTTTGCCATTCTTTCTTTTAAAGCTTTTTCAAATAATAAAGGTATTTTGCTTAGCTTTTCACTTTTTAGTTCTTCTACTATTATTAATCTATTACGAAGATTAAATGCAACGACACAAGAATATATAATATCCGCAATAAATACTATAGTTATTAAAATTAATGAAATATTAAATATGTTATGTGGTATAAACATAATGAATTTATCAATTAATGGTTCAATCAAATAAATAATTGCTAAAGAACCAAAGCCAAACATAATTGAATTTAGTAAACATATTCTTCCATTGACATTATATTTATAATTATTATAGTCCCACCACATATTATGAAATATTTTTTCAAGTAAAAAACTAGTAAAATATTCTAATGCAGAACATATAATCATTCCAAAAACAAAAACAACTAATGGATCACTTTTATATCTTAACAATGCAAATAGGATAAATATTGCCCCAAATCCATAGATAGGAATTAATGGTCCGCATAAAAAACCTCTTGGACTAAATTTTTTATCAATAATAGCACAAAATAATGTTTCACAGATAAATCCAATAAAACTATATAAAAGAAATGTTGTATATAAATAAATAAAAACTTTCATTAGCAGCTCCCTCTATTTAATAACATTATATCACGTATAATGAGTTTAGTAAATTGAACTGAATTTGTTTTCAATTTACTATATAATATTTTTACCTATTTTTAGGTAATT
>CADBMU010000024.1 GCA_902795845.1 uncultured Erysipelotrichaceae bacterium | reverse complement strand
CCTAAGTATGGTGGCAAGCATCTTCTTTTTGCTTCTCGAGACGATATTATATAGTAATTTCTTTATATTTCAAGGCTTTCGACAAATAGTGACAAATGTTTTAATTAAATCATTAAAAAAATATGATAAAAATCATATTTAAAACATTTTTTCAACACCTTTAGGGACTTTATCTTTAACAATTGCATTAACTATTTTATCTTCTTTATCTTTTGAAACATTTTTGCCTGTCATAGCACTTAAACTTTGTATCACTTCTCTTATTGTATTTTCATCTTTCATATTACCTTTTTGTAGTTTTTCAGCTAAAGAAATTATTGTATTTTTATCCACCTTTGTCTTTTTCTCAACTTTCTTAAAAAAATCATCATTAAAAGCCATTATAAATCCTCCTACAATAATATATGAGGATTTTTTTATAATGTTTAAAATTCTTCATAAAAAATATCATCAGGTTTCAAATTAAAAATACTAGCTATTTTTTTGGCAAATTCATAAGTAAGACGACGTTTACCATTTTCAATCTGCCAGTAGTATGTTTTAGAAACCCCTAATAATTCAGCCATATTTTTATAAGTTATATTCATAGAATTTCTAAGTATTTGTAATTTTTCTATTTTTTTCAAAGTATTTTTCATAGTTGCCTCCAACTTAATAATATCTTATAATTTACTTTTTGTCAATTTTCTATAGTTATATATAGGTAGACTTATACTGCAAAAATAAATATATTTAATTAAGGAAGTGATAATAATGTTATTAAGTAAAATTATTGGTAATAATTTAAAATATCTAAGATATCAAACAGGATTATCACAAGAAAAATTTTATGAAAAATATAATTTAAATCCAAAATACATGGCATGTATTGAACGAGGAGAAATTAATCTTTCTGTTGATTTTTTACAAAAACTTGCTGAAACTTTAAATATTAAAATTGATTATTTAATAAATTTTGATAACAAAAAAATAATTAAATATAAAAGAGTTGATTCTAAAACAAAATAAAGGGTTAATCTTCTTCGCCTTTATTTTTAAATTTCAAAATAATTGGTGTTCCAGTTAAGTCAAAATTTTCTCTGATTTTATTTTCTAGATATCTTTCATAACTAAAATGAACAAGTCCTTTATTATTTACATTAAAAGTAAATTTTGGTGGACAATTATCAGTTTGATTAACAAAATAAATTTTAAGTCTTTTTCCTTTATATGATGGTGCTTCATGCATAGTTGTAGCATCTACTATAACATTGTTTAATAATGATGTTTTTATTTCTTTACGATTATTTTCATAAGCACTAATAACTTCCGGCATTAATGTATGAATTCTTTTTTTTGTTAAGGCAGATAAAAATACTACTTTAGCATATGGTACAAACTGTAATTCATATTTGATTAATTCTTTCCATTTTTTTATTGCAGTATTTGGATCTTCTACTAAATCCCATTTATTTACGCAAATAACTATTCCTTTACCTGCTTCTATAGCATAAGAAATAATATGTTTATCATGCTCGATAATTCCTTCAGAAGCATTAATAACAACAACACAAACATCACTTCTATCAATTGCTTTTAAACTTCTAATGAAACTATATTTTTCAACATTTTCATATATACGACCTTTTTTTCGCATACCAGCGGTGTCAATTACAGTATAATCATTACTATTATATCTAAATACTGTATGAATAGCGTCACGAGTTGTTCCAGCAACATCACTTACAATACTTCTTTCTTCATTTAATAAGGCATTTATTAAACTACTCTTACCTACATTAGGTCTTCCAATGATACAAAATTTCAAATTATTGTCTGTAACTACTTCGTCTTCTTTAAAATCTTTAGTTATTTCAGTAAGTAATTTATCAAATCCCAAGTTATGTGAAGCACTTATAGGTAAAACTGTCTCGAAACCAAGTTCATAAAAATTATATACATCTTGTTTTCTTTTTTCATTGTCAATTTTATTAACAGCAACAATTACTTTTTTATCTGACTTTATTAACATATCTCTAATTTTTCTATCATTTGCTGTTATATCTTCTTTACCATCAACAACAAAAACAATTACATCAGCTTCATCTATAGCAAGCGTTGCTTGCATAATAATATCTTTGTTAAAATCTTCTTTGCCTAAGTCTATACCACCAGTATCTATTAATAAAAATGGTTTATCTTCATTTTTTACTGTACCATAAATACGATCTCTTGTAATACCTGGCATATCCATTATAATTGATTTATCTTCTTTTATAAGTCGATTAAAAATAGTACTTTTTCCAACATTTGGTTTACCTATTAAACAAACAGTATGTTTCATTACTAGTACCTCCTTTTTTCAAAAACTTATACTAACATAATTATTTTATTTATGCAAATTAATTACAGTAATTAGTTAAATTTATTTTACTTGTCCATGTTCCACAGTCGATTAATTCTATTTTATATTCATTATTTTCTTTAAATATTTTTATTTTATAATCTCGCATGTCATTACCTTTTGGGTCTTCATAAATTTTAGTTTTAACTCCATTAGTTTGATTTTTTTGCTCTCTTGTTTCTTTTAAGAACCCATTATCTAATAATTTACCGACAGTGGTAGTCATTCCATCACTAGGAATATAATTTTTTATATTACTAGCAAATCTTTTGGAAGCCATAATAACATCATCAACTTGGCTTTCATATGTTTCTTGTACCTTTTTCTCATAAATTGATTTACCAATTGGAATGGCTACTACTACTATAATTGCAACTCCTGCTATTATTCCAAGTAAACCATAAATTGTTAATCCTTTTTTATTCATATCTAATATCCTCTTTCTTATTTACAATAATTAGTTAAATCTATGCTATTATTATTAGTCCACCCACTACAATTATTTGGTTTTGCATAAATTCTATTATTCTTTTTATATAAACATATTTGTAAGTCATTCATTGATGAATTATCAATTGGGCTTAATACCTTACCATTATCTACATCGTCTTTTTTTACATAACCACCATTTATAAGATCAGATACTTTTACTAAAACATTACAACTATTTTCATCACTATTTACTTTGCTACTATTATCTTGCCCATACATTTTAGCTGCATCCATAATCATATCAACTTTTGTATTATACATTTTTTTCTTTATTTTATTCGATACTGCTATTGTACTTGGTACTGCTATTGTTATTATTATAGCAAGTATTACAATTACTGCTAACAACTCTACTAAAGTAAATCCTTTTTTATTCATACTATCACCCTACTATTATTTTATCACAAAAAAATATTTTAAAAAAACATTTGTAAATTACAAATGTCAAATTTCTGTATTTAAACTTTCATTTATTAAATTATATACTTCTTCTCTACCTTTTTTGGTTAAACTTGAAAAATGGATAAATGAATCTTCTTCTGATAATTTAAAAGCATCTTTTATTAATTTATCTTGTTTTTGTTTTTGATTATTTGGTACTTTATCATATTTTGTTGCAATAATTGTTATATCTAGATTATAGTATTTTAAAAAGTCATACATAATAATATCATCTTCCATTGGTTTATGACGATAATCTATTAACAAAAATACTTTAGTTAAATTTGTTCTATTTTTAATATATTCTTCAATCATTAATCCTAGTTTTTTTTGCGTTGTTTTATTTACTGCAGCATATCCATATCCAGGAACATCGACTAAATAAAATAAGTTATTAATTAAATAGAAATTTAATGTTTGAGTTTTACCAGGTTTTGATGAAGTTCTAGCATAGTTTTTTCTTGCTATTATAGAATTTATAAAACTACTTTTACCTACATTACTTCTTCCTACTAAAAGGAATTCTTTTTTATTATCTTCAGGATATTGGCTTTGTCTAACCGCTATATTTGTTAACTCTACATTATCAACTTTCATTTCCATCACCAATTAAATTATATATTATTTATTCTTTTTTTGCAAATTTAGATTTTTTATTTCACTAGAACTAGGCAAAATCCAATGTGGCCATAAGCACTACCAGTGCTAGGACCGAAGTTGAACTGACCTGCAAGTACTCCATTGTTGTAATTGCCGCCTCGATTGAACCAAGGGTTAGATGAGTTGACAAAGTTCGAATT
>CADBMU010000023.1 GCA_902795845.1 uncultured Erysipelotrichaceae bacterium | reverse complement strand
GAATGGTAATGTTGATAAAGCTACTGAGTTACTAGATGACGTAGCATTAAATATTTTACAAGATCCAAATAATAAAAATGATCCATTTTGGGAAAAAAGTGCATCAGATTATTTTTCTGGATTAGCTTTTGGTTTATTCCAGGATGCTAAAGAAGAAGAAGTAAATATAAATTCTATAAATTTAATGGCAACAGTTGGTGAAGAAAGATTTGGTGCTAGTCATTATATCAATGAGTATTTTAAAATGAAGGGTGAATCATCAACACCATACGTTCTAGCTTCTGCCACAATAAATTCTCCAAGTGATACTAAAGGTGGTATTTTATCAACTTTCCGTCAAAAGATTAGAACATTCTCTTCTCGTGAGATTTTATCAGAAATGTTATCTTATAGTAATTTTGATATGTCAAAAATTGGTGAAGAAAAAACAGCAATTTATATGATTATTCATGATGAAAAAACAACATATCATAGTTTACTTACAATTTTTATTAAACAATGTTATGAAACTCTTGTTGCTTGTGCAAATGAACATGGTGGTAAATTACCTGTTAGAACAAATTTTATTCTAGATGAATTTGCTAATATGCCACCACTTAAAGATGTTGGTTCAATGGTTTCTGCAGCTCGTAGTAGAGATATAAGAATGACTTTTATTATTCAAAACTTTGCACAACTTGCTGATGTTTATGGTAAAGAAGTAGCTGAAGTTATTAAAGGAAACTGTAATAATTTAATTTACTTGTTATCTACTGAAATGGCAGCCCTTGAAGAAATTTCTAAAGCATGTGGTGAAGTAAAATCAAAAGAAAAAGAGAAAACTGCTTCAACACCACTTATTACAGTTACTGACTTAAAGAAATTTAAAATGGGTGAAGCTTTACTTTTAAGAAGTAGAAAAAATCCATTTAGAACAAAGCTTAAAGCAGATTTTGAAATAAATTGGGGAATGGATAAAAAAGAAGGCGTTTTATTAGAACGTGCAAAGCGTGAAGTAGAATTGTTTGATTTAAAGAAATTTGTTTCTGAAGAAAAAAGAAAAAAAATGATGGATGATAATTCTAATGGAAATCCAATGAATGGTATGCCAAATCCATTCGGTGGAATGATGGGTTCAAATCCATTTGGTGGGTTTAATCCATCACCAATGCCAAATCCTAATCCAACTTCAAATCCTTTTAAACAAAATCCAATGGCCGATATTGACATAGATAAAGTAATGGCTGATATTGATAAAAAATTAAAAGAACTTGAAGAAGAAGAGGAAAAGGAAAAACAACAAACTAATGCTATTGAAAATAAAGCTGAAAAGGTTAATCTTGATCAAAAACCAAAAGATGAAAAACCATTATTTGAAGTTCCAAAAAATATTAAAGAAGAACCTTCTAAAAATTCTGATGTACAAAATAATATTCAAAAAAATGATAAACCAAAAATAAATGTTGATGTTGATAGTGTTATTGTTAATGATAATATTATTACAGATGATGAATTTTTTGATGATTTCTTTCAAGATTAAAAAAACTTAAATTTTTTGAAATTTAACAGATTTTGAAAATTATTAAAAATAACTTTACCAATTTTTATATTTTTGTATACAGATTTTAAAAATCTGTATTTTTTAAGGCCTTTAAATAAGCAAATTTGCGATTTGCATTAATTTAAAATACTTGTTATTATGCAAAAAAAGGAGGGAAATATATGAAAAAATTTACTAATAATAGAAATAAATATGGAATATTATAAAAAAATTTGGTATAGTAAAGATGAAAAAAAGATAAAAGAAAATGAACTTTTAGTAATGTTAGATTTAAATGAAGGGGAGTTAAAGAAAATGCCAAAGAGTGATAAAATATCAGAAAAATATGTAGAGAGTGTAACAAAAGTAAATAACGATCCATTTTTTCAAGAATATATGAGTCAAGAAGAAGATCAAAGAAAAATGCAAAACTCATTAATAAGAGAAGCAGAAGATACAGGATATGAAAAAGGCATTAAATTAGGTAAAGAAAAAGGAAAAATTAAAATGGTAGAAAATATGTTAAATGAAAAAATTGATATTAATACCATTTCTAAAATAGCAAATTTATCAATTGAAAAGATAAATAAGATTAAGAAGAATTTAGTATCATAAAAATAAAAATTAATAATTAGTAAGGTTTACTTACTTTTTTTTAATATTGAATAAAAAATAAAAAAATTTCCATAATATAACTAGGTGAAAATCAATGAATAAAGAGGAATATAAAAAATTAGTAAAAAAACTTACTCCCAAAGAAGATAAGCTTAAAAATGTTGTAGTGGCTTTTTTAATTGGTGGTTTAGTTGGATTTTTAGCTGAGTTATTAACAGAAATATTAATTAATTGTTATTCTTTTGAAAGAGATGTTGCATCAATATGGGTGTGTATAACAGTAATATTTTTTGGTAGTATATCAACTGCTTTAAATTTTTTCGATAATTTAGTAGCAAAAGCAAAAATGGGTTTGATATTACCAACTACCGGATTTGCTCATTCGATTACAAGTAGTGCTTTAGATTATAAAAAAGATGGTGTCATTTCACTTGGTAGTAATTTTTTTCGCCTTGCAGGAAGTGTAATATTATATGGAATGGTAAGTGCTTTTTTCTTAGCATTATTAAAGGTGATAATTTATGGCTAGTTTAAAATATAATAACTGTTATATAAAAGATTCTTTTTCAATAGTTGGACCAATGGAAAAAATGGGCCAAATAAAAAGCTATGATATGGCAATTAATGATTATTATTTTGGTGAAAAAACCTTTGAAAAAGCAGAAGTTAAAATTCAAAGAACAGCAATTGATAATATACTTATTAAAAATAATTTAACTCATTCAAATATTGACGTAGTGGTAGGTGGAGATTTATTTAATCAAATTGGTATAACATCAAATGCTTTAGAGAATTATAATATTTCCTTTTTAGGAACTTATAGTGCTTGTGCAACATTTGTAGAAAATTTAATAATATCAGCAAATTTATTAAGTAATAAAACAATAAAAAAGGTATTAACGATTACATCAGCACACAATTTAACCGCAGAAAAGCAATTTAGGTATCCTGTCGAATATGGAAGTCCCAAACATAAATCAAATACATTTACTGCAACTGGCTGTGTAGCATGCCTTTTAACTAATGAGATAAATAAAGTAAAAATAGAGTCAGCCACAATAGGTCAAGTAATAAATATGGGAATAAAAGATGTAAACAATATGGGAGCAGTTATGGCACCTGCTGCAGCCAGTAGTATTGTAAAACATTTACAAGAAACCAAAAGAGATGTTAATTACTACGATATAATATTAACTGGGGATCTAGGTAGTGTAGGTAGTGAAATTTTAAAAGAATATATGAATATTAATTATAAAATAAAACTTAAGAATCACATGGATGCAGGTATGCAAATTTATACAGAAAATCAAGATGTTAATGCTGGTTCTTCAGGACCTGCTTCTTTACCATTAGTATTATTCAATAAAATATTAAAAAATAAGAAGTATAAAAAAATATTAATTGTTGGTACAGGTTCATTACATACACCAACTCTTGTTAATCAAAAAAATACAATTGGCGCAATAGCACATATTGTAAGTTTGGAGGTTTTATAATGTTAATAAAAGCATTTTTAATAGCAGGGTTATTTTGTATGATTGCTCAAATAATCCTTGATAATTTTAAAATAACTCCTGGTCATGTTACATCCTTATTTACAGTAATTGGAGCCATATTATCATTCTTTGGAATATATGATAATTTAATAAAATATGCAGGTAGTGGTGCTACAGTTTTAATTTCTAATTTTGGTCATATGCTTTATACGGGAGCAATTGAAGGATTTAAAAATGAAGGTTTAATAGGACTTTTCACAGGACTTTTATCAAAATCTTCCGCAGCAATTACAAGTGCAGTAATATTTGCCTTTATATTTACAATTGTTTTTAAGCCAAAAAGTTAAGATTAACTTTTTCTTTTTTTTATTTTTTGATATAATAATTCAAGAAGGATGATAAATATGGGGAAGAAAAATAAAAAAGAACAAATCATTATTAATAATGAAGAATTACAAACAACTACATTAGGCTACCTAGAGGATGAAAAAAAAGGACCATGGGGATTAATTATTTTATTTTCAATATTTATTTTAGTTGCTATATTTTTGCCTAATATAACAGATGCTGTAAATAAACTACTAGGTAAAAATACAACTGGAATAATTGAACCTACAGTTGATCCTGATAAAAAAGATAATAATGATGATAGTGAAGTAATAAAAATGTATGATTTAAGTGATAGTTTAGCATTTGAATACGATAAAATTAAATTTTCTGATTTTAAAAAATATCAAGAAAATGATAATTATTATTTATCTTTTAAAGTTGAAAATACTAGTGGTAACTTACTAGATTTTAGTAAAACTAAATATTATGTGGAAACTTATAGTGAAAATAAAACTTTATTAGAAAGACATATTTTTAAATATACTAGTTTAAATGATAAAGCTTATGCGACACAAATATTTAATTTAACAAATGATGAATATAATAGTTTAAATAAAATAATGATATCTTTAAAAACTAATGAAGATTATGCTGATGTTACTTTAAAAATGAATACTAACCAAGAATATATTTTAAGTTGTAGTAATTCTAGTAATACATTAATTTATAGTTTTGATAAAGATAATAAATTATTGAGAATTAACGATACAGTGAATTATAATAACGATAATAGTACTAAATATTCTAATGCTTTACTAAATTATAGAAATTTAGTTGTAAGTAACAATAATAAAGATGGTATTTCTTCTAGTTTAGTTGAAATATTAACAGGATTTACTTTTACAACAGATATTAATGTTAAAGTTGCCAATATAAGTGAATTAAATAATGATAATTATTATGAAACTAATTCAATTCCAAAAGAAGTAAAATTTGAAATGGAATCAAGAGGTTATAGCTGTAATTAAGGGAAGTGAGAGTTTTGGATTATAAAATAACAATAAATGACTTTGAAGGCCCATTAGACCTTCTTTTACATTTAGTAAAAGAAACGAAAATGGATATCTATGAAATTGATACAAGTGTAATTATCGAAGAGTACTTAAAATACATCGAAAATATGCAAGATTTAAATATTGATATAGCTAGTGAATTTTTAGTAATGGCTGCTGAATTGATTCATTTAAAAAGCAAAATGTTATTAAACATTAAAGAAGAAACAGAAGAAACTGATGAATATTCTATAGTGTCAGAAGAAGATTTAAAAAATAAAATTATTGAATACGAAAAATTTAAAAATATGAGTGAGATTTTTAAAAGTTTAGAAGAAACACGTAATGAAGTTTATACAAAAGTTCCAGAAAATTTAAGTAAGATTACTGATACAACAATAACTAATGATGGAAGTATTACTTTACAAGATTTAATTGATGCTTTTACTAATTTTCAAAATAGGTTACAATATTCTAAACCACTAAATACTCGTATTACTAAAAAAGAGTTGAGTGTGGCAAAACGTCGTGAAAGTATTAGAAATATTCTTTCTGAAAAAAATAAAGTAGAATTTACAGAATTATTTGAACAATTTGACAAGCCTTATATAGTTGTTACATTCTTAGCAATATTAGATATGAGTAAAAATGATGAAATATTATTAACGCAAGAAAATAATTTTGATAAAATAATGATTGAAAAGAGATGATTTGATGAATTTAGTTGGGGTACTTGAAGGAATTCTTTTCGTAGTAGGGGATGAAGGTATTACTTTAAAATCAATATGTGAACTTATGGATATTGATATGAATAAAGCAAAAGAATTATTAAAAGAATTAAAACAAAGTTATGAAAAAGATGATCGTGGAATACGAATTAGTTATTTAGGTGATTGTTTTAAATTGACTACTAAAAAAGAACATAAAGAATATTATCAAAAATTAGTTAATAATGCAGAGAGCAATTTATTATCACCATCTGCCTTAGAAGTTTTAGCTATAATTGCATATAATCAACCAATAACAAGAGCAGAAGTTGATGAACTAAGAGGTGTTTCATCAGCATTTATGATAAGAAAATTAGTAGCAAAAGGATTACTTAAAGAAGCTGGTAAATCAACACTTCCTGGAAGACCAAATCTTTATAAAACAACCAGCGAGTTCTTAGATTATTTTGGACTTGCAACAATAAATGATTTGCCGGAAATAAATATGAGTAATGATGAAAATAATGAAACTGAATTATTCACTTCAATATATAAAGATGATCAAGAAAATTAGAATATTCTAATTTTTTTATTGTCAAAATTTAAAAATTGTTATATACTGTTATTAGTAATCATTACTATTAAGGAAGAAAGATTATGAGAAATACGAAACAAAAAAAATTAGTTTATGATATTATCTATTCAACCTATGATCACTTAGATGCTAGAAGTATTTATAATCAAGCTAAGTTAGAAATTCCTAGTATAAGTTTAGCAACTGTTTATAGAATACTTAATGAATTATGTGATTTAGGTAAAGTACTTAGAATAGCTACTGATAATGAAGATAACTTTGATAGAATAGATACTAAACATGCTCATTTTATATGTAGTAAATGTAATAAAATAATAGATATTTTTGATTATACATTAAAATATAAAATGCCTGATAATATTGTATATAATTATGATTTAGTATTTCATGGTATATGTAATGATTGTAAAAGAAATGAGGTAAAATAATGGAATTAAAAGGAACTAAAACAGAAAAAAATTTAATGGAAGCATTTGCTGGTGAAAGTCAAGCAAGAAATAAATATACTTATTTTGCATCTAAAGCAAAAAAAGATGGTTATGAACAAATAGCAGCTATTTTTGAAGAAACAGCTAATAATGAAAAAGAACATGCTAAATTATGGTTTAAATATTTAGAAGGTGGCGAAATAAAAGATACTAAAGCTAATTTAGAAGCCGCTGCAAATGGAGAAAACTTTGAATGGACAGATATGTATGAAAGAATGGCTAAAGAAGCACAAGAAGAAGGATTTAATGAAATAGCAGCTAAATTTAGAATGGTCGGAGCTATTGAAAAAGAACATGAAGAAAGATATAGAAAACTATTAAAAAATATAAATGATGAAGTAGTATTTTCAAATGATGAAGATTGTATCTGGATTTGTAGAAATTGTGGTCATGTAGTTATTGGTAAAAAAGCACCACTTGTATGTCCAGTATGTAACCATAAACAAAGCTTCTTTGAAAGAAAAGCAAATAATTATTAATAAAAAATATATTTTATGTTATAATATCCTCCAGGTAAGGGGGATTTTTATATGTATGTAAAAGATAAAGAAATGTATCATTTTCATACACCTAATGAATATGATGATTTATGGTATGTAGGTAATGAAATAATAGTAGATGATAGTTTTAACTCAATGTTTTATGAAATAGGAATGTCTCAAACATTTACGATAAAAGGTAATGATGACACGTTATATCAAGTTGATTATTATTTAAATGAATTCTTAAAAGAAATAGATAATAAAAGCAAAGAAGATATTATCGAATTACTAAAAAAAGCTACAAATATAACTCATGATATAGCTTTAAGAGATCGTGAGTTATTAATGGAAGAATGTCGAAGATTATACTATCCTGATAAAGTTAGTAGAAATCATGCCATGTATTTATGCGATGAAGAATCATTAGATTTTTGGCAAAGTCAATTATCTAAAGATACTAGTTTATTTAAATTATCTATAACTGGAGAACTTTTTCAAAGTCATAATGATTTAGTTCCAAATCGTGCTTTTTCAGGAGAACTTATGATTGAAGAAGCAAAAAAATACTGGGAAGCTAATTTAGAAAATTGTGATGAATGTAAAAGTGAATATCTTTTTCAAGGACATGCTAAAATTCTTGAAAAAATTAAATAATTAATACTCTAATAAATTTGAGTATTTTTTTTTTGAAATAATAATGTTATAATTGACATAAGATAGGTGGTTATATGAAAAATAAAAAGACAAAAAAACATTTCTTTAAAAATTTAAGTAAAAAGAAAAAAATAGCTTTAATAGTTATATCAGTACTACTAGTAATAGCAATTGGAATTGGTACATATTTTTGTTTCTTCTATGACAAAGATAATAGTAGTATTAAAAAAGTTATAGATAAAGTTACTAAAAAAGAAGAAGTAAAAAAAATAACTATAGTAGATCCTGATTCAAAAACAAGACCTTATGCAGTAATGATTAACAATCTTGGTGTTGCAAGACCTTATCAAAGTGGGTTACAAGACGCATATATGATTTATGAATTTATTGTTGAAGGTGGAATTACAAGATATTTAGCATTATTTAAAGATGTAAATGTTGATAGAATTGGTACTATAAGAAGTTCTAGACATTATTATCTTGATTATGTTTTAGAAAATGATGCAATTTATGTACACTGGGGTGGAAGTGAATTTGCTTATAATGATATTAGAAACCTTGGTATTAATAATATTGATGGTATGACTTATGGTGGAAAATATTTTTGGAAAGATAAATCATTAAATGTATCAACAGAACATACAGCATATAGTAAAACAGAAATGATTGATAATGCTGTTAATAAACTAGGTTATCGTAAAGAAACTGATAAAGGATTACTACTAAATTATAGTGTTGATCCAGTTGATCTTACAAACGATGAAACAAGTATTGATGCAAATAGTATAGATATTGTATATTCTAATGTAATTAAAGATCATTATGATTATGATAGTGAAAATAAAGTTTATAAAAGAAGTGTAAATGGTAAAGCACATACTGATTATGTAACAAAACAACAATATACATTCAAAAATATAATTACATATCAAGTAGAAAATACTATGATAGCTGGTGATTATAAAGGAAGACAAAACTTAAATAATATTGGTAGTGGTGAAGGATATTATATAAGTGAAGGAAAAGCTGTAAAAATAACTTGGTCAAAATCAAGTAGAGAAGCTAAGACTGTTTATAAATTGAAATCTACTGGTGAAGAATTAAAAGTAAATGATGGTAACACATTTATTCAAGTACAACCTTTAAATCAAGAATTAACAATATCATAAAATAAATTTTAAAGCATATCTTTTAGTAGGAGGAATTATATGGACGCATTTACTAATTTTTTAGCAAATAATTATGTATGGTTTTTAATTATTTCTTTAATATTAATTTTTGCTTTAATTGGGTATTTAGTTGATTCTAAAGAAATAAAAAGTGGTAAAAAAATAAAAAAACAAAAGGAAGAATTAAAAGTTGTTGATTTTTCTACTATTGATCAAAGTAAGTCATTAAGTCAAAGTATAAAAGAAGAAAATAAAAGTGATTTAAATTTAGATGAATATGTAAATAGTAATACTGAAAAAAATGAAATTAATGATAATCCTGACAATGAAAATAATGAATTGACTTCAATAAATTTAGATGAAGCAGGGGAAATACCTGATTTAGAAGAACATCAAAAACAAGAAAATGAATTTAAAGAAAATGTAAATGAATAAAATAAGTATTGAATAACTTATTTTATTTTTTTATAATATTTATAGGGTGATAATAATGGATTATAAATATACTTCTAGAAGCGAAAGAGACACAATGGAACTTGCACAAAATAT
>CADBMU010000022.1 GCA_902795845.1 uncultured Erysipelotrichaceae bacterium | reverse complement strand
TACAAAAACTAAAAGAAATAAATGGTTTTAATACACCAGTAATAGCATTAACAGCAGATGCCTTAGCTGGAGCAGAAGCAAGATATATAAGCAAAGGTTTTGTAGGATATTTAGCAAAGCCATTTAATAAAGAACAAATGAAAGAAAAATTAGATATGATATTTAAAAATTAAGGAACTTTCAAAGTTCTTTTTTTAAATAAAAAAAGCGATGAAATTCATCGCTTAAAATTTTCTATATAATCCAATTGCTTTACCAAGAATAGTAACATTTTTAAATATAAAAGGTTCCATGTTATCATTTTCTGGTTGTAATCTAATATGATCTTTTTCTTTATAAAATGTTTTTAAAGTAACTTCATTTTCTTCTGTCATTGCTGCAACAATATCACCATTTTTAGCAACACTTTGTTTTTGAATGATAACGACATCACCATCAAGTATACCAGCATTAATCATAGAATCACCACTTGTTTTTAAAGTAAATATTGTTTCACGAGCTGGAATTAAATTTGCAGGTAAGCTAATAAACTCATCAGGATTTTCAATAGCTTCAATTGGGTTACCACAAGTAATTTTTCCAAGAAGTGGAACTTTAACAACGTCATCATTTTTTTCTAAATATTCATTTTCTACTAACAGTTCAATAGTTCTAAATTTATTATTTTCATTTTTTAAATAACCGGCTTTTTCAAGATTTTTAATATGAGCATGAGCTGTAGCAGGACTTGATAATCCAACACCCTTACAAATTTCTCTAATTGATGGTGGATAACCATGTGTAGCCATGTATTTCTTTACAAAGATTAAGACATCTTCTTGTCTTTTAGTAATTTCTAACATCTAATCACTCTCCACCTAAATATTAACATTAAAAATGTAAAATGTCAAACATTTGTTCAAATTTGATATTGACGCGAACAAATGTATTTGATAAAGTGTATTTAGAAAGTGGTGATAAAAATGCAAAAAGCAATAAAAAAATATGGAGTAGCAATTATGTTTTACATAATTTTAATTGGAGGTATATTATTATTGAATATGCGTTTGAAACATATTAATTACCAATATAATAATAATTCAGAGGTAGTTGCGTTAAATAAATAACGTTTTTTTATTGGAATTACGGCAAAAAAACTTGTTATTTTACATATAATTTGTTAAAATACAATTGGCTTATTAAAAAAGCAAATAGACATGTTTGTTGAAAATATTTATCGAGTGCCGAAGAGGTGATAATATTTGGTGATGCAAACAGATGTTAAAACGAAGGAGGGAATTTTTTATGGCCGTAGTTTCTATGAGTTATTTATTAGAAGCAGGAGTTCATTTTGGACATCAAACAAAAAGATGGAATCCTAAAATGGAACAATACATTTTTACTACTAGAGACGATATTCATATTATTGATCTTGATAAAACTGTAGCAAAAATGGAAGAAGCATATGCTGCAATTAAAGCAATTGCTGACAATGGAGGTACTTTCTTATTTGTAGGTACTAAAAAACAAGCTAGTGAAGCTTCATTAGAAGAAGCAACTAGAAGTAATTCTTATTATGTTACTGAAAGATGGTTAGGTGGAACATTAACTAACTTTAGAACAATAAGAAGAAGAGTTAGAAGATTAGAAGAAATCGAAAAAATGGAAGCAGATGGAACTTTTGAAGTTTTACCTAAAAAAGAAGTAGTAGGACTTAAAAAAGAATACGATAAACTTAATAGAGTTTTATGTGGTATTAGAGAAATGAATAAATTACCACAAGCTTTAATAATTGTAGATCCTAAAAAAGAAGCTAATGCAATTAGAGAAGCTCGTAAATTAAATATTCCAGTATTCGGAATTGTTGATACAAACTGTGATCCAGATGATGTAGATTATGTTATTCCAGGAAATGACGATGCAGTAAGAGCTGTTAAGGTTGTTTTAGGAGTTTTAAATAATGCTATTTGTGAATCTAGAGGTTTAGAATTAGTTGATTATGTTTCAGAAGAAGATAAAAAAGCTAATAAAGAACCAAAAGAAGAAAAAGTAGTTGAAACTAAAAAAGAAGAAAAAGTTGAAGAAGTAAAAGCTGAAAAAACTTCAAATGAAGATTTATCTTCTAAAACTTTAGCTGATTTAAAAGCTATGGCAAAAGAAGCTGGAATCAAAGGATATTCTTCAATGAAAAAAGACGAATTAGTAAAAGCATTAAGCTAATAGAAAGAGGGATAATATGGAAGTTACTGCAAGTATGGTAAAAGAATTACGTGAAACAACTGGTGCAGGTATGATGGATTGTAAAAAAGCATTATCAGAATGCGATGGATCTATGGAAGCTGCAATCGATTGGTTACGTGAAAAAGGTTTTGCAAAAGCAACAAAGAAAGGTTCAAGAATAGCTGCTGAAGGATTAGCTAGCATTTATGTAGATGGTAATAAAGCTATTATTTTAGAAGTTAATTCAGAAACTGATTTTGTTAGTAAAAATGATGAATTTAAAGAATTAATTGATAACATTGGAAATACTTTATTAAAAAGTGATGCTAAAACTTTAGAAGAAGCATTAGAAGTTAAATTCGAAGATGGTACAATTAATGATTTAATTGTTGCTAAGACAGCAAAAATTGGAGAAAAATTATCTCTTAGAAGATTTGAAATTTTTGAAAAAACTGAAGACGAAAATTTCGGAGCTTACTTACATATGGGTGGAAAAATTGCTTCTTTAGCACTTGTTAAAAATGCTAGTGAAGAAGTTGCAAAAGATGTTGCAATGCAATCTGCTGCAATGAAAGCTCAATATTTAGACGAAACAAAAGTTCCTGCTGAAGTTGTAGAAAGAGAAAAAGAAATTTTTAAACAACAAGCAATTGAAGAAGGAAAGAAACCTGAATTCTTAGATAAAATTATTGAAGGCAAAGTAAAAAAATTCTACAAAGAAATTTGTTTAGTAGATCAAGCATTCATCAAAGATGGTGATGTTGACGTTAAGACATATGTTGCTAATAATGGCGGAGAAATTATTAATTGTATTCGTTATGAAGTTGGTGAAGGTATGGAAAAAAGAAATGATAACTTTGCTGAAGAAGTAATGAATCAAGTAAAAGGAGAATAATTATTAGACACTTTTTTACAAGTGTCTTTTTTTATGAGATTAAAACTTAAAAAGTTATGTTATAATAATTAATAAGGATGTGTTTGTATGAAAAAAAGGACAATATTAGATTTAATAATTATTTTTGTATTATTAATTTTACTTATATTTTTAGGAAAAAAAGATTACAATGTAGATAAAACAAAAGACAATAAGAGATTTGATAAAGAATATAGTATGGTAAATAAAGAAAATGTCTTTAAATACACTGATGAAGAAGAAGTATTAAATATTTTAAAAACTAATGGTATAATTTTTATGGCTTTTAAAGAGAATGAGTGGTCAAATTATTATGCTAAATTATTGAATGAAGCTGCTAAAACTACTGGTATTAAAAAAATATATTACTATAACTTTTTACCTGATAGAAATAAAAAATCTGTTGATTATAAAAAAATAACAGAATCATTGAAAAATTATTTGAAGAAAAATGATTTAGGTGAAATAAATTTAAATGCTCCATGTTTAATCGTTGTAAAAGATGGAAATATTTATGCTTATGATGATGAAACTAGTGAAGTTTTAGGTAACGAAACACCAAAAAGTTACTGGACTGATGAGAAAATGAATCAAAAACTAGAACAATTTAAAATAATATTTACTAGTTTTTTAGGAGGAACTACTGATGGAGGAGAAGAATAAAGCTGTTATAGGGGGCATATTATTTTTATTATTAATCTTATGTATTGGTGTCGGTGGATATATTTATACATTTAAAAATAACAAGCATAAGGAAATAATTAATAAAACTGATGTTATTACTGATGAATATAAAAAAGATAAAACAAAAGAATATATATATTATACTGATGAGAACGTTATATCTAAAGAATTACAAATAGTATATAAAACTCCAGTTATAAACTTATATAATAGTCAGACAAATGCTATTGCAAATGAACTTGCTCAAGATAATGAGAAAATGATTAGTGAAATAAAAAAAATATCAACAACAGAAAATACTACAGGAAATGAAATAACATTTAATACTGATGATATTTATAGTGCAACATATAGAAATTATGAAGATTATAAGTATAATGAATATATTAGTTTAGTAATAACTGATGTTTATTATGATTGCTTTAAAGGAATTAACGACTATCCTAATATGAAATCTTATATATTTGATGTTAAAAATAATGAAAGAATATCTAATCTTGATATTTTATCAAAATATAATATTACACTTACTGAGTTAAAAGAAAAGATAAAAAATAAATTAAATGAAGAACAAACAGTAGATAATGAAATTGATACTATTAAAATTGAAGAAACAATAAATAATATTGACGATGGAAATTATGGTTTATATGTAGATAATACTGGTAATTTAGTCATAAAATATATTGTTAAATCTAATCAAATGAATTATAATGAAATTATGATAATCAATTAAAGAAGGGAAATTTTATGAATATAGAAGAAAAAATGAATAAAGCTGTAGAAGCTATGGAAAATAGATTTGTAAACATTCGTGCAGGTCGTGCTAATCCAGCAATGCTAAGTGGAATAATGGTTTCATATTATGGAACACCAACTCCAATTCAGAGTCTTGCTAATATTACAGTACCAGAAGCTAGACAATTAATGGTTAAACCATTTGATAGATCTGCATTAAAAGAAATTGAAAGATCTATTAATGAAGCAAACTTAGGAATTACACCAATTAACAATGGTGAAGTTATTATTTTAACAATTCCTGAACTTACTGAAGATCGAAGAAAAGATTATGTTAAACAAGCTAAAGAAATAGCTGAAGAAGCAAAAGTTGCATTAAGAAATATTAGACAAGATGAAAATAATTCAATCAAAAATAATGAAGAATTAACTGAAGACGATAAGAAAATAATGCAAGAAGATGTTCAAGAAACTATTAATAAATTTAATAAAATAGTAGAAGAAAAATTAAAAGAAAAAGAAGAAGAATTAATGAAAATATAATGTTAATTCTTTTTTAAATAATGAATCGAGGAGTAAATATGAATATAATATTAACTGGTGATAGACCTACAGGTAAGCTTCATATTGGACACTATGTAGGATCTCTTAGAGAAAGAGTTAATTTACAAAATAAAGGTGACTATCAAGATATGTTTATCATGATAGCTGATAGTCAAGCATTAACTGATAATTCTGGTAATCCTCAAAAAGTTAGAGATAATGTTATGGAAGTAATGTTAGATTATCTTTCAGTAGGTTTAGATCCACAAAAAGTAACATTTTTCATTCAATCAGGTGTTAGTGCTTTGCCGGAATTAACTGCTTATTATATGAATTTAGTAACTTTACCAAGAGTTTTAAGAAATCCTACTGTTAAATCAGAAGTAAAATTAAGAGGATTTGATAATGATAAAGGAATTCCAGTTGGTTTTGCTAATTATCCAATTAGTCAAGCCGCTGATATAACAGCTTTTAAAGCTAATATCGTTCCTGTTGGTGAAGATCAGTTACCAATGATAGAACAAGCAAGAGAAATTGTTAGAAGTTTTAATTCAACATATAGTGAAGTTTTAGTAGAACCTAAAGAATTATTACCAGAAAATAAAAATTGTTATCGCTTGCCTGGTACAGATGGTCAAGCTAAAATGAGTAAATCATTAGGTAATTGTATATATTTATCAGATGACAGTGAAACTTTAAAGAAAAAAGTAATGAGTATGTACACAGATAAAGATCATATTAAAATAGAAGATCCTGGTAAGATTGAAGGTAATACGGTATTTACTTATTTAGATGCTTTTTGCAAAGATGAACATTTTCAAAAATATTTAAACGAATATAATAATCTTGATGAATTAAAAAGTCACTATCAAAAAGGTGGTTTAGGTGATGTTAAAGTCAAAAAATTCTTGCTTGCTATTTTAGAAGAAGAATTAGAGCCAATTAGACAAAGACGTAAATATTATGAAGCAAGGATAGAAGAAGTTTATAATTATTTAAAAAATGGTACAAATAAAGCTAATGAATATGCTAATAAAACTTTAAATGAAGTAAAAATGGCTATGGGAATAAATTATTTTAATGATGATAATTTTATTAAAGAACAAATAAATAAATATAACTAATAATTGCAAATTTAAGAAGAACGGGATGTGAAGTAGTGGATATTAGCAGTGAAATAAATAAAGAACTTGTCGAAATGACTAACAATTTAAATAAATTAAAATTTGTTTTTAAAAATGATATTATTGATAGAGATAGAAGAGAAGAAATGAGACCTGAAATTAGTTATATAAGGGATTCTTTAAAAGTTGTTAAAGAAATGAAAGATGATAAACATAAACTAGAAAAAGCAAGATTATTAAAAAAGCAAAGTGAAGATTTATGTAAAAGATTAGAAATAACTTTAGAACTTGTCGGACACTATAATAAATAGTTGACGGCAAGTTTTTATTTACACTAATTTGACAAAATTAAAAGAATATGGTAAAATATATGATATATGTGGGGGTTAAAAATGATAATAAAAGATAGTTATACAGATAAAAATGGAACATCTTATAAAAATGTAAGAGAAGTAATGTTTACTAAAGAAGAAGTGGTTTATAATTTAGGAGAATATATTACACAAACATCTAGAGAAGTTAGTGATTTTTTCAAAGATGATTCGATGGATTTTAATACTGATGGTTTTTATATATACAAATCTTTATATGATGAAAATAAAGGATTAAGAGTATATAGAAGATTTAACGAATATCAATTTAATGGTGATAGAGATGAAATATTAATATCTAAACTACAAGAAAAACAAGCAAAAATTAAATTAACAGAATTTCCAACAGGTGTACTTACACGTGAAGGATATATTTTTGGCCAAGAAATGCCATTTTATGAGAATTATGAAACATTATTTAACTTTAAAGACAATATTGAAAGTGTGTCTCAATTAGTTGAAATTTATAAAAAATGTTTAAAAATTCTAGAGGAATTGTATAAAAATGATATTTATTATACAGATGTTCATTCCAAAAATTTTATGGTCAATAATGATGATATAAAATTAATTGATTTTGAATACGGTCGAGTAAAATTTGATGATCCAAGTTATATTGATGTAGTTTTTTATCGTGTTAAAAATATGTTTGATTTTATAAATTCATTGTTAGGTAGTAACGTAAAATACGATTGTCCAGTTAATTTTGAAGAAGCTTATGAAAATTTAGATGTAATGAAAAAAAGATTATTAAAGTAAATAGTAAATAAAGTGTCAAAAAATCAAATTTTTAACTAAATAATATTTTATTGTGATAGAATATAGTTAAGAATAGGATGTGGAAAGATGAAAGATGTATCTTTATTATATGGTAATGGAATAGATGTTCAAAAATCCTTAGAACTTTTAGGTGATATGGAAACTTATGATGCAACATTGGAAGATTTTTTAGCTGGTATTTATGGTAAATTAGCTGATTTAAAAAGCTATAAAGAAGTTGGCGATATGGCTAATTATGCTGTATTTGCTCACTCAATAAAAAGTGATGCAAGATATCTAGGATTTACAAGACTTGCTGATTTAGCTTATCAACATGAAATGGAAGGAAAAGCTAATAATATTTATTTTGTTGCTAATAATTATGAAGCTTTAATAAAAGAAGCTAATAGAATTATTAATGTAGTAAAACAATATTTAGGTAAAGATTATGTTCAATCAGTAGTAGCTGAAAGACCTAAAATTATTAAAGATAAAAAAATCTTAGTTGTTGATGATTCAAATTTAATTCGTAATTTTATTGAAAAAATATTTGCTGATAGTTACGAAGTTGTTATGGCAACAGATGGTCAAGTAGCTTTAAATATAATTAATGAAGATGCTGATAACATTGCAGCAATGTTACTTGATTTAAATATGCCAAATCTTAATGGTTTTGATGTACTTGAATATTTCAAACAAAATAATTTATTTAAAAAAGTACCTGTATCAATTATTAGTGGTGCTGAAGAAAAAGAAACTATTGATAGAGCATTTACTTATGATATTGTAGATCTACTTGCTAAACCATTTAATGAAAGAGACATAAAATCAGTAATTGAAAAAACAATAAATTATAAAGATATGTAAGCCTTAAAAGGGCTTTTTCTTTACGTAAAATTTTAAAAAAATAATATATATTATAATTTTTATAGTATAATTGTAATAGGTGATATGATGAAAATAATAGTAACAGCTGGTGGTACTGGAGGACATATTTATCCAGCATTAAGTATAATTGAAAAATTTAAAAAAGAAGAAAAAAACTTAGAAGTATTATATATTGGAACACATAATAGAATGGAAAAAGATATAGTACCAAATCGAGGTATTAAATACGAAGCATTAGAAATTTATGGTTTAACTAAAAACATCAAAAAAGACATTGAAGATATTATTTTAATAAGAAAATCTTATAAAAAATGTCTTAAAATAATGAAAGAATTTAAACCTGATGTTGTCATTGGATTTGGAGGATATGTAACATTTCCAGTTATTAAAGCTGCACATAAATTAAAAATAAAAACATTTATTCATGAACAAAACAGTATACCTGGTAAGTCTAATAAAATTTTAGCTAGATATGCTGATATAGTTGGTGTAACTTTTGAAAAAACAAAAGAATATTTTAAAAATAAAGATAATGTTATATTTACAGGTCATCCTCGAAGTGATGAAGCAAAACTTGCTAAAGGTGTATCCTTAGAATCTCTTGGGCTTGATCCAAAGAAAAAACTAGTTTTAGTAGTTTTAGGAAGTCTTGGAAGTACATCTTTAAATTCTAAAATAATAGATTATGCAAATAAAGTAAATAATAAAAATTATCAATTATTATATATAACTGGTAAAAGAGTTTATGATAGAGTTGATCAAAAATCTCTACCTAATAATGTTAAAATCTTACCATTTTATGATAATTTAATTGGGCTTTTAAAAAATACTGATGTTGTTATTTCAAGAGCAGGATCTGGTTCTTTAAATGAAATAATAGCACTAAAAATTCCATCAATTATAATACCATCACCAAATGTAGCAAATAATCATCAATATTATAACGCTAAAGATATATATGAAAAAAAAGCTTGTATAATGCTTGAGGAAAATAATTTAACTGGGAATATTCTAAGCGAAAATGTTGATAAATTATTAAATGATTCAAATTATAAAAATGATATAATTAAAAATTTAGAAAAATTTGATATAAATAATAGTACAGATAAAATTTATAAAGCAATTAAGGAAATAATTTAATGAAAATTTTAAATGATGTTAGTATGAAAAATTATACTACTTATAAAACTGGTGGTATAGTGAGAACTATGTATTTTCCTGAAAATGAAAATGAATTAAGAGAATTATTAAAAAGATTAAAAAAAGAAAATATTAAATATTTTATAATTGGTAATGGTTCTAATATCATAGTTGATGACAATTATTTTGATGGTGCAATAATTAATTTAAAAAAATTAAATAAATATAGTATTAAGAATAATGAAGTCTACTGTGAATGTGGAGTAATGTTGCCTTTAATTGCAAATATGACTATAAAATCATCATTAAAAGGCTTAGAAAGTTTAATTAGTATTCCTGGTACAATTGGGGGATCCATTTATAATAATGCCGGAGCTTATAATGTAGAAATTAGTAATTATTTAAAAGAAATAAGAGTTTTAAATGAAAATGGTGAAATTGTAACTCTAGAAAAACAAGATTGTGATTTTAAATATCGAGATTCTATTTTTAAACATACTAAAAAATATGTAATTATTTCTTGTGTATTTAAGCTAGAAAAAGGCAATAAAGAAGAACTGTTAAAAATTGTTGATACAAGATGTGAAAAAAGAAAACTTTCTCAACCGCTTGAATATCCTTCAGCAGGAAGTGTTTTTAGAAATCCTTTAAATAACTATGCCGGAGCTTTAATTGAAAGTCTTAATTTAAAAGGAAAAACAATTGGTGGTGCTAAAGTAAGTTGTAAACATGCTAATTTTATTATTAATGAAAATAATGCTACTAGTAATGATATTAAAAATTTGATAAAATTAATTCACGAACAAGTTTTAAATAATTATGATATTGATCTTATATTAGAACAAGAAATTATAGCATGGGAGTAAATTATGGCAAAAAAAAAGATAAAAAGGAAATTAAATATTAAGGCATTAATCGTGTGTATTTTAATAATATACTTATTTTGCATGGTCATTTATTACTTTTTATCTATGCCAATAAAAAATATTTATATAACAGGTACAACTAATTTAACTGATAATGAAATAATTCATGCTGCTGGAATTAAAAATTATCCTTCAATAATAAAATTAAATTCTAGTAAAATGAAAAAAAATATCAAAAAATTAAATTATGTTGATGATGTAAAAATAAAAAGAAATATTTTTGGAAAGTTAACAATTGATATTAAAGAAGCTAATATATTATTTTATAATAGAAATAACAATAAGCTAGTTTTATCTAATAGCAAAGAAATAAATGAAGATAATTCTTACGGTTATGCTTCACTTATCAATTATGTACCTAAAAATATTTATAAAAAATTAATAACATCTTTAGATAAAATTGATGATGATGTTTTAAAAAGTATTAGTGAAATAGAGTATTCAATTAGTAAAAGTAATGATAAAATAATTGATGACACAAGATTTATATTAAGAATGAATGACGGAAATACGGTGTATATTAATTTAATAAATATTAAAAATTTAAATAAATATCAATCTATATATGCAACATTAAATAATGTTGCTGGTATAATATACCTAGATTCTTCAAGTAATGAAAATATTTACTTTAAATCTTATGAATCATTAAATAAAGAAAAAGAAAATAGTGATAGCAATGAATGAAAATTATAATAAAAAAATGAAAGAAATTATAAGTAACCTTACTGGTAGAAAAAAGATTTTACTACATAGTTGTTGTGGTCCATGTTCTACCAGTTGCATTGAAAGACTAACTCCATACTTTGATACTACTGTATTATATTATAACCCTAATATAGAACCAAAAGAAGAGTATGAAAAAAGAAAACAAAATCAAATAGATTTTATTAAAAAATATAAATCAATTAATAAATTAGATTTTTTAGATTGTGATTATGATAATGATATTTATCATGAAAAAGTAAAAGGGTTAGAACATGAAAAAGAAGGCGGAGCTAGGTGTAATGTCTGTTACTTTTTAAGAATGGAACATACTGCAGCATTAGCAAAAAAACTAGGATACGATTTTTTTGGAACAACTTTAACTGTAAGTCCTTATAAACATAGTAAAACAATTAATGAAATTGGTGAAAAAATTAGTAAAATTCATAATATCAATTTTTTATATTCTGATTTTAAAAAAGAAGAAGGTTATAAAAGAAGTATAGAACTTGCCAAAGAATATAATTTATATCGTCAAGATTATTGTGGATGCATGTATGCTAAAAATGATAAAATATAATTACTGACTAACAATAGTCAGTTTTTTTCATAGATATACTTAATTATTATGATTATATAAAGGTTTTGTGATAAAATAAAGTTAAGAAAATTTTAAATTTATATTAAAGAATGAAGGTGAAAATCATGAAATCATTAATTAAAGTTACTACAGAATATTCTCTTTTAGAAAGCTTGATAAAAATAGATGAATTAATGAGTTTTTGTAAAGAAAATAACATTTCAGCATGTGGAATGTGTGATAATAATCTTTTCGGAGCAATAGAATTTTATGAAAAATGCCTTAAAAATAATATAAAACCCTTAATTGGATTAGAAATAAAAGTAACAAATTTAAAACTATATTTATATGCTAAAAATTATAATGGTTATCAAAATTTAATAAAATTAAATACTATAGCACAACAAAGAGAGATTTCTTTGTTTGATTTAGAAAATCTTAGTGACAATCTTATTTTAATTATTTCTTATAGTAGTATAGAATTATTTAAAGAAGTAAAAAATATTTTTAAAACAATTTATATTGGATATACAAATGAAATAGAATATAAAAATGCTTCACTGATTAATGACAAAGTTATTTTTTTAAGAGATATAAAATCATTGAATGTAGAAGATGCTAAGTATTTAAATTATTTAAATATGATTAAAAATAATACAACAGTAGCTAATTTTCAATTTATAGATTATCAAGCATATGCTTATAACACTGCTGATAAAGACGATACAAAAAACTTTGTTAATGAAATAAATATTGAAATACATAATGATAAAAATTATATTCCTAAATACGATTGTGAAGATTCTTATGTTCATTTAAAAAATTTAACTCAAAAAGGTTTAAACAAAAGATTAGATGGTAATATTACCAAAGAATATCAAGAAAGACTAGATTATGAGTTAAATGTAATAAAAAAAATGGGCTTTGTTGATTATTTTTTAATAGTTTATGATTACGTCTTATATGCTAAAAAAAATGGTATTTTAGTTGGTGTAGGAAGAGGTAGTGCTGCTGGTAGTTTAGTAAGTTACACACTAGGTATAACAGATATTGATCCGATTAAATATAATTTACTATTTGAAAGATTTTTAAATCCTGAACGTGTTACAATGCCAGATATAGATATAGATTTTGAAAATAACAAGAGAGACTTAGTTATCAATTATGTAAAAAATAAATATGGTAAAGATAAAGTAGCAGGTATTATGACTTTTGGAACATTAAAATCAAGATTAGTGCTTAGAAGTATTGCAAAATGTTTAGAAATTGATAATAGTTTACTAGAAAAATTTATGTCTTTTATAGATGCTAAAAAGTCCTTGAAAGAGAATCTAGAAAATCCTACTGTGTTAGAGTATGTTAAAAGATATCAAGAAATTAAAAAAGCTTATAAAATAAGTATGAAATTAGAAAATTTAAAAAGAAATATTTCAACAAATGCTGCAGGAGTGGTAATTTGTAGTCAAAACTTAGAATCATTAATACCTATGTGTATTTTAAACGATGAAATGTTTACTGGTGTAACTAAAGATTACTTAGAAAACATGGGATTTTTAAAAATGGATTTTTTAGCAGTTAAAAATCTTACAACTATTGCTAACATATTAGAAAATATAGAAAAAGATAAAGAAATTAAAATAAATTTAAATAAAATAAATCTTAATGATGAAAAAGTATTTCAAGTATTTTCAATGGGAAATACTGATGGTATATTTCAATTTGAAAGTTATGGAATGCGTCAATTTTTAAAGAAACTAAAACCTAATAATTTCTTAGATTTAACAAGTGCTATAGCACTTTATAGACCTGGGCCAATGCAAAATATTGATTCATTTATTAGAAGAAAACACAATCAAGAAAAAATAGAATATCTTCATGAAGATTTAAAAAATATTTTAAATGAGACTTTTGGTATAATTGTTTACCAAGAACAAATAATGCAAATACTTGTTAAAATTGGGGGTTATACCTATGCAGAAGCTGATAATATCAGAAGAGCTATGAGCAAAAAGAAAAAAGAAATCATTGAAAAAGAAAAAGAAATTTTTCTTAAAAGAGCAGTTGATAGAGGTTATGAATTAGAACTTGCTGTAAAAATTTATGAATTAATATTAAAATTTGCTGATTATGGTTTTAATAAATCTCATTCTGTAGCTTATGCGTTAATTGCTTATCAAATGGCTTACTTAAAAGCTTATTATCCTAATTATTTTTATAGTGAACTTTTAAATGATGTAATTGGAATAGCTAATAAAACTAAAGAATTAATTTCTTTTTCTAAAGCTTTTGATTGTAAGATAACTACTGTCGATATTAATAAAAGCCAAGATAAATATATAATAGAAAATAATGAATTAGTTATGCCTTTTGGAGTTTTAAAAAAGCTGAATAAAAATGTGATTGATGCAATTATAAAAAATAGAAAAGATGGTTATGTTGATTTTATTGATTTTGTAAAAAAGAATTATAATGAAATTGATAATGAAAATATTAAAACTTTAATTTGTGCTGATGCTTTTAAAAATATAGAAAAAAATGCTAATACTTTATTAAATAATTTAGAAATTGTAGTAAATTATGTGTCGCTAATTAATGACTTAGACGAAAGTCTAGTGGAAAAGCCAGTTTTAAAAGATTATCCTGATTTTAGTGATGAAGAGAAAAGAATTTATGAATTAGAGAATTATGGCTTTTATATAACTAATCATCCAGCAAGTAAGTATAATGAACCTTCGATAGTTAAAATAAAAGATATAGCAAAATATTATAATCGTGTTGTTAAATTTGCTGTTTTAATTGATAAAGTAAGAGTCATAAAAACTAAAGAACAAAAGGATATGGCATTTATTGATGCATCAGATGAAACTGGTAAAATGTCTTTTATCTTGTTTGCAAATTTATTTAATACTATTGATGAATATAAAAAGAATGAGGTTGTTATAATTAAAGGTAGAGTAGTTAAAAGAATTGACAAGTATCAGGTAAATATTACTAATAGATATTGAAATTTTTCTAGGCTTTTAGTTAAATATGAGGTATACTATATATAAAGATAAAAAAATATTAAAATCTTAAACGATTTGATTTTATATTTAAAGGAGTAGAGTAGTATTATGTTTTTTGCAAAATTTCACAAATCAAATTTAGTAACTTATATGGGATTAGTATCAGGAATAATGGCTTTGTTTTATTCATTTTCTAAAATGGCTTTTGCTAGTGGTGAATATGTAAGATTTTCATTAGCTTGTTTAGTATTTTCTGGAGTATGTGATATGCTTGATGGAAAATTTGCAAGGATGTTTAAAAGAACAGAAGAACAAAAAGAAATAGGTGTCCAACTTGATAGTTTATGTGATACTTTTTGTTTTTTAGCTGTACCTGTAGTTTTTATGATGAGTCTTGGAATGATAAGACCATTTGAAATAGTTGTTTATGCCATCTTTATGTTATGTGGTATTAATAGACTTGCATCATTTAATGTTGTTTCTAGTGATAAAGAAAAAGCTATTAATACATATCGTGGTCTTCCAGTAACATCAACTGCTATAACATATCCATTACTTGGACTTTTTCATACTATAGTTCCAGCACATATATTTAAATTACTTTATATCATACTTACATTGTTAACTTCTATTTTGATGGTTGTAAATATAAAGGTTCCTAAACTAAAAGGAGCTTGGTACATAATTATTCCTGCTTTAGCAGTTATATTAATAACACTTCTTATGGTGATTTAATGAAATATTTTGATTATAATAGTAAAAAGTTAATACCGGCTAAAGAAAGTAAGACTTTAAGTCTTTTATATAACTGTTTTATTGGCAGAGTTTTATTAAAACTCTTAACAACTAAAACAGTAGCTAATATTTATAGATTCTATATCACATCATCACTATCTAAATTAAAAATAAAAAGGTTTATACAGAAGAATAATATAGATATCTCTAGGTATGAAAATTCTTGTTATAAATCATTTAATGATTTTTTTACAAGAAAAATTAAACAAGAAAAAAAGAATTTAGATAAAGGTTTTATAAGTCCTTGCGATGCAAAATTATCAGTTTATAAAATCGATGAAGATTTATCACTTAACATAAAAAATTCTATTTATACGTTAGACGAACTAGTAGAAGAAAATGTTGAAGATTTTAAAGACGGGTATTGCTTGGTATATCGTTTATGTGTTGATGATTACCATAGATATATTTATCCTTTTGATGGTAGTGTTATAAAAACTAAACATATTTTAGGTAAATTACATACAGTTCAACCAATAGCACAAAAAAAATATAAAGTTTTTAAAGAAAATGATCGAGAAATAACTCTGGTTAAAAATAAAAAATATGAAGAAGTTTATATTATTGAAGTTGGTGCAATGATGATTGGTAAAATAGTAAATAATAAATGTGATAATTTTAAAAAAGGTGATGAAAAAGGGCATTTTGAATTTGGCGGTTCAACAATAATTTATTTATTTAAAAAAGATAAGATTAACTTGAATGAAATAATTTTAAATAATTCTAAAAATGATATTGAAACAATTGTAAAAATAGGAGATAATCTAGAGTAATTTTTACAATATTTAAGGAGCATAAGAATGAATAAAGTTGTTACTATATGTGGAAGTATGAAATTTAAAGAAACAATGATGCAAGTTGCTAAAGACTTAGAGATAAAAAATAAATATGTTGTTATTCAATGTATATATAGTAATGTTAAATTTAATGAAAAAGAAAAACAAACTTTAGCAAAGTTACATTATGATAAAATTAAAATTAGTGATGCTATCTATGTAATAAATATAAATGGTTATATCGGAGAGTCTACAGCTAAAGAAATTGAATTTGCTAAAAAACTAGGTAAAGAAATAATGTATTTAGAACCTTTTAACTAAGAAAAGATAAGAGTGGTTTTATGAAAAAGAAAAACATAATAATTTCAGGGATTATATTTATTTTTTTAATATTTATAACATTTTTTATAATATTTCATAACTATAGTTTTACTACAATTTATAGTAATATAAAAAATGTTTCATTAGTATATATATTAATTTGCTTAATATTAATTATATTATATTTTATATGCCAAGGTACATATTTTAAATTGATTTTAAAAAGCGAAAATGAAAATATCACGTTTTTTCAAGGTATATATTATTCAATAGTAGAGTTTTTCTTTAGTGCAATAACACCGAGTTCTACCGGTGGTCAACCAATCCAACTTTATTATATGACTAAAGATAAAATCCCTATGAGAAAATCAATAATTGCTTTAATTCTAAATACAATGATTTTTAAATTATTTTTTGTAGTTGGAGGAATTTTAATTCTAATCTTTTCTAAAGAATTAGTTTTTAATAATGGTCTTTTAATTGAAATGTTATTCTTTTTAGGTTTATTAATTGATATTTTAATGATAATTGGATGCTTACTTTTAATGTATAATCAAAGAATTATCGCTGTAATTTTAAAAATATTTTATAAATTAAAAAATAGGTTATCTAAAAATAAAAAAGATTATAATAATACTATTGTAGAAATTTTAGAAAAGTATGTAGATGAAGCTAAATTTATAAATGAAAATAAAAGAACAATTATAATATCTATAATTATTACATTTATTCAAAGAATATTGTTATTTTCAATTACATATGTAATTTATAGAAGTTTTAGATTTAATACATTAAATTATTTTGAAATATTATTATTACAAATATTTGTCCAGATAGCATGTGAAGGTATCATATTACCTGGAGGAGTTGGAGTATCAGAATTTATTTCTAAATATTTATTTAAAACATGCTTTGGAATTTATTTTACATCCGCAATGGTTATATGTAGAACTTTATCTTTTTATTTTCCTTTGGTAATATTGTTATTTGTGATTTTATTTGTAACAAAAAAATATTATATTCAAAAATGATTGTTTAAGTAATAAAAATTTGTTAAAATAATAATGATACTAGGTGATAATATGAAATATACAAAAATAATAAAAAGAGAAACTAAAATAATGATAATGGTTGTAGTTATAATGATTGTTGTGGTTTTAGGTGTATCTTATGCCTTATTTATGCAAGTTACTGATAATACAAATAACCAGGTTATAACAACTGGCACATTACAAGTTGAGTATGCAAGTAGCAATGGTTACATAACTAACGATAACTATAATGAGTTAATTCCAATGAGTAATGACAAAGGATTAGTTCAAAAAGGTTATAATTTTAGTGTAAAAAATACAGGTAATTTGCCAGTAACATACAAGGTTTATATGTTTATAAATGAAGATGATTATAATAATGATGTTGCTAATAAAAAAATAACAGGTAATTTATTTACTGATTTAAGTTTAATTAAATTTAATGTTGAGACTAATAAAATTAGTAATAATGAAGTAAAAAAATTAAGTGAACTAAGTATAGATGAAACTTCAGGTATAAAAAAATATGAAATATACACAGGTACTGTCAGCGCTAATCAAAGTATAAATAATCATACTTTAAGAATTTGGTTAGACGAAGACTTAGATGTAGAAAATATAGGAAAATATATATATTTGAAATTAGAAGTTGCAAGCTATATTACAGGACAAGAACCTGAGTCTTCTTCACAATCTTAGATAGAAGGTGTTTTATGTATTTAGATTTAAATAAAATAAATGATATCTTAATAATTAATCAGGTTTTTAAATTTGATAAAGCATATTATGAAAAAACAGATATAAGATCTTTAAAAAATGTTATATTTAATGGCAAAATATACTATGATTATGAAAATAATTTAAAATTAGAGGGTATTTGCAGTGGTATTATGATTTTGCCAGATTCAATAACCTTAGAAGATATTGAACATGAATTTTCCTTTGAAATTGACTATCTAATTGACGAAAATAATGAAGAAATCAAAGAATATTATGAAAAAATGAAAAATACACTTGATATTATGGGAATTTTATGGCAAAATATTGTATTGGAAGTCCCTATGCGAATTACAAATAGTGATATTGATAAAATCAATGTAACTAGTGATGGCTGGGATATAAAAAATGAAAATAAAAAAGAAATCGATCCAAGGCTAGCAAAGTTAACTGAGCTCCTTGATGATATTGGGAAGGAGTGAAATTATGGCAGTTCCATTTAGAAGAACAAGTAAAACTAAAAAAAGAATGCGTCGTACTCACTTAAAAAAAGAAGTTGGAGCTTTAACTACTTGCTCAAAATGTGGTGCAAGCATAAGACCTCATCGTGCATGTACTAAATGTGGAAATTACAAAGGAAACGAAGTAATTAAAACAAAAGAAGAAAAATAAATAAGTGTGTATACATAAAAACTCATTAATTTGAGTTTTTTTTCATATATTTTCATAAGGTGATACCATGAAAATAATTAATAATTTACGTGATTTTTTAGTAGATCATGAGTATTATATTGATATATTTGAAGATAAATTGCATGCATATAATTATCAAAAGTTACTAAAACTTAATGATAAAGATTTAATGTTAAAATTTGAAAAATTTGTACTTGATGTTAAGGGTGAAAATATTAAAATCCTTGAAATGAATAAAGAAGAAATTTTAATTAAAGGAAATATAGATTCAGTGAGGATGATAAATGAAAAATAAAAATCATAAGTTAATAGTATCTGTTAAAGCCAAAAATAAAAACAAATTATTATTGAAAATATTTGAATTAGGTATAAGTATTTCTAAAATAAATTATAAAAAAAATGAATTAGAATTTGAAGTTATGTTAGAAGATTATTTTAAATTAAAAAAATATTTAGTAAGTTATAAATTTAATATTAAAGGAAGTACAGGACTAGATAAAATTATAAATATAATTAAAACAAAAAAGGTATTGTTTTTAAATATTCTACTGGCTATTATCCTTTTATTTATATTTTCTAATACAATAATATCTGTACGTGTAATACACTCTAAAAAATATATAAGAGATATAGTAGCCAGTTCTTTAGAGGATTATGGTGTAAAAAAATTTACCTGGAAAAAAAATTATAAAGAATTAAATCAAATAAAAAATAAAATATTAAAAAAGTATCCAAAGAATTTAGAATGGCTTGAGATTGAAAAAAAAGGAATGACTTATATAGTAAGAGTTGAAGAACGAATTATAACAGATATTAAAAATGATGATTCAAAATGTAATTTAGTTGCTAAAAAGAGTGGTGTAATAAGAAAGATTAACTATACTAAGGGTCAAGAATTAAAAAATGTTGGTGATTATGTAAATGAGGGCGATATTTTAATAAGCGGCTCAATAAAATTTAACGAAGAAGTAAAAAATAGTGTTTGTGCAAATGGTGAAGTTTATGCAGAAGTATGGTATTCATCGAATGTAAAACTTCCTCTTAATTATACAAAATCAAAAACTACTGGTAAAAAAAGATATAATTTTGCCGTAAATGATAAAAAAATATTTCGTAGTAGACTTAAAAACTATGTTACAAAAAAGAAGAAATTATTTAAAATATTTGGCGTAAATTTTATATTGCTAAGAGAATATGAAGTTGAAAATAAAAGTTATAAATACAGTGAAGAACAAGCACTAGTAAAGGCTTTAGAATTATCAAATGAGAAGATTAAAATGAAATTGAGTGAAAAAGAACATATTATTAATCAAAAAGTTTTGAAAAAAGACGCAAATAATAGTACAATGTATGTAGAAGTTTTTACTTCAGTTGAAGAAATTATTTCTAAACAAGAAAATTTTATTGAAGAAGAAAAAGAGGTAGAATAATATGTTACAAACAGTACAAAATGCAATAAGTAGTACATGGCCTATGTTAGTTATATTTGTTGTTATCTTATCAACGATAAGACTTACTTATTTATCAATACATAAAGAAAAATTTATTTTTTATAAAGAATTTTTAAATTTGATTTTTATAATATATGTATTACTTTTATATCAATTACTTACAAATGTTGAAACAAATACATCAGGTGGATATAATATAATTCCATTTACAGAAATTACAAGATATGAAGTTGGTAGCAAATTATTTATGTATAATGTAATTGGAAATATAGTTATTTTTATTCCATTTGGATATTTTGTTTCAGGATATATAAAAGCAAGTAAAGTATCACATATTTTAGCTGTAAGTGTAATTTCGAGTTTAACAGTAGAAGTAGTACAACTTCAAATTGGTAGAAGTTTTGATATTGATGATATTATTTTAAACGTATGTGGTGCTATAATAGGTTTTTTACTATATATTGGATTATGTGCTATAAAAAAACATTTACCTAAATTTTTACAGCGTGATTTTGTTTATAATATAGTATGTATTGTTCTTACTATTTTAATAGTATTATACTTTTTAAAAATAATGGGGATTTGGTGGTTTTAATGAATGATATTACAATAACTGATGAATATGGATATGACAAAGATTATAGTTTTCTAGACGAAGTATTTTCTCATACACTAGAAGATCAAAAGGTAGAAAATGCTGTATTTAGTGTTATATTTGTTGATGAAGAAACTATTCATAAAATAAATAAAGAATATAGAAACATAGATAGAGTAACTGATGTTATTTCATTTGCATTTGAAGATAACGAAGATTTAGTGTATAATAACATAAGAGTTTTAGGTGATATATATATATGTATTCCTAAAATGATTAGTCAAGCAAAAGAATATGGTCATACAGAAAAAAGAGAACTTGCTTTTTTAGCTTGTCATGGGTTACTACATCTTTTAGGATATGATCATGTAAATAGTAAAGAAGAAGAAAAAATTATGTTTGATTTGCAGGAGAGGTTGTTAAATGAAATATGTATCACGAGATGAAATAAAGAAAAAAGGAATAATGCGTTTTTTTAGAAGCATAAAATTTTCTATTGAAGGATTAATGTATGCTTATAGATATGAACAAAGTATGTGGGTTCATGCGATAGCTACAACATTTACAGTAATTTTAGGGTTATTTTTTAGAATTAAGTTATCAGAATGGGCGATTGTATTTATTGCCTTAGGAATAATTTTAGGTATGGAACTTGTTAATACTGCAATCGAAGCAGCAGTTGATCTTACTACATTAGAGATTAATCCATTAGCTAAGATTGCTAAAGATTGTGGAAGTGCAGCTAGTTTTGTATTATCACTTGTAGCTGTAGTAATTTGTTTATTTGTATTTGGGCCATATTTTGTAAATATGTTTTAGTAACGGAGGTTTTTTATGAGAAGTGGATTTGTAAGTTTAATTGGGCGACCAAATGTTGGAAAAAGTACTTTATTAAATGCAGTAGTGGAACATAAAGTTGCCATCACTTCAAATAAAGCTCAAACAACAAGAAATATAATTCAAGCAGTGTATAATGATGAAGATAGTCAGATAGTATTCGTAGATACTCCTGGTATTCATAAACCAAAAGAAAAATTAGGGAAAGTTTTAAATAAGCAGTCTTATTCATTGATGCATGATGTTGATGCAATTTTATTCGTTATTGATGCTTCTACGGGTCTTGGACCTGGTGATAAAAAAATAATTGAAGATTTAAAAGGTAATAAAACACCAGTGATTTTAGTAATGAATAAAATTGATAGAATTAATAATGAAAAATTAATAATGATGATAAACCAATATAAAGATTTATTAGAGTTTGCGGACATAGTTCCTGTATCTGCCATGAAATTTGATAATATTGAAACTCTTATAAATGTAATAAAAAAATATTTAACTGATAATGTAAAATATTATGATGATGATACAATAACTTCAGTTTCAAAATATTTTATGATAAGTGAACTTGTTAGAGAAAAATTACTTCATTTAACTATTGAAGAAGTACCGCATAGTTTAACTTGTCTAACAACAAATTTTGAAGAAAAAAAAGATATTATAAATATTAATGTTGATATTATAGTTGATAGAGATGCTATAAAAAAGATAATTATTGGTAAACAAGGAGCAAGACTAAAAAAAGTAGGAATGCTTGCTCGTCAAGATATTGAAGAATTACTTGGAAAAAAGGTTTATTTAGAGTTATATGTTAAAACTATTAAGAACTGGCGTGATAAAGATAAATATATAAATGAATTTGGTTTTAATGAAACTGAATAAAAAATAGAATAATTACCCATTATATAATTAGAAAGGGTAATTAAAATGACAAAAAAAGAATATTGGAATTTATTTAAAGAAACTGGAAAAATAGAATATTATTTAAAATATAAAAAAACAAAATAGTTAAATGCTAAAAAAATAAAGACTTTTTATAAGTCTTTTTATTTGGTATAATTAAATACAGGTGATATTATGTTTGAATATATGGGAGATAGAATATCTAATGCTATAAAAAATATTAAAGGAATGGGAAAAATTACTGAGGAAAATATTAGTGATGCAATGCGTGAAATACGTATGGCTTTACTTGAAGCAGATGTTAATTATCAAGTTGTAAAAGAATTTGTCAATAATGTTAAAGAGAAAGCTCTTGGTGCAGAAGTAGAGAAAAGTCTTAAACCTGATGAATTGTTTATAAAAATAGTTAAGGATGAATTAGTTAGTTTATTAGGTGAAAATTATGTTCCATTAGAAGTTAATAAAAAACCAACTATTATAATGTTAGTTGGACTTCAAGGAAGTGGTAAAACAACTACTTGTGGTAAACTTGCAAATTTAGTTAGAAAAAAATATTCTAAAAAACCGCTACTGGTTGCATGTGATATTTATAGACCAGCTGCTATTGAACAATTACAAACAATTGGTTCTTCTTTAAATATACCAGTTTTTACTAAAGGTAAGATAAATGTATGCGATATAGTTAGTGAAGCTATAAACTATGCTAAAGAAAATAATAATGACTATATAATAATAGATACTGCCGGAAGACTTCATATTGATGAAAAATTAATGGATGAATTAAAAGATGTAACTAATTTATGCCATCCAGATGAAACTATCTTAGTAATAGATTCTATGATGGGTCAAGATGCAATAAATGTAATTAATGGTTTTAATGAAGCTTTAGAACTTACAGGGTGCATATTAACAAAACTTGATGGTGATACTAAAGGTGGAGTTGCTTTATCAGTAAGACATTTAACTAATGTTCCAATTAAATTTGTTGGTAATTCAGAAAAATTAGATGGTTTGCAAGAATTTTATCCAGAAAGAATGGCCGAAAGAATTCTTGATATGGGTGATATAATGTCTATTGCTGAAAAAGTTGAAGGCATTATAGATGAAAATGAAGCTAAAGAACAAGCAAAAAAAATGAAAAAAGGTTCTTATGATTTAGAAGATTTTTTAAATAATTTAAAGCAAATAAAGAAACTTGGACCTTTAGAAAATATATTAAAAATGATGCCTGGGGCAAGAAAAATGGGACTTAATAATATAAACATTGATCCTAAACAAATGGCTCATATTGAAGCAATAATACTTTCTATGACTCCTTATGAAAGAAAGCATCCAGAAGTTCTTAAAGCAACTAGAAAACAAAGAATTGCTAAAGGAAGTGGCAGAAGTGTTGAAGAGGTAAATCGTCTTTTAAAACAATTTGAACAAATGAAACTTATGATGAAACAAATGACTAATGGTAATTTTAAAATGCCATTTTAGGAGGTATTAAAATGTTAGACTCGTATTTAGAGGGAATAAGAGCAATAATTATAACTGATAATGATTTAAGTAGAATGAAAAATAGAGAAGGAATTATTGTAGATGAATCTCTTGGAATAGTTGCATATAAATATTCTTTTAGCCAACATCAACAATGTTTTGACGATTTTGGAAAAAGTTATAATTATGAATATACTGATGAAAGAAGTTTAATTAAAAATAATAATATTTGTTTTAGATTAGTTGGACCTATTGATGGAAAATACATAGTAACAAATTTACTACCTGAAAAAATTTCTGATAAAATGCTTGCTGGTTACCTGGAAGTTATAAATAAAATGAAAGATGATAAATTAGATATTTTTGCCATAAAAAAATGTGGTGAACATTTTGAAAAAGATTATCAATATATTGATAATTTTAATGAAAATATTTATTGTGATATAATTTGCGATTATATAAGTAAAAAAAGATAATAGTTTAAAACCTACGCATATTATTAAATAAAACATAAAATACACTATGAAAGGATAGTGTATTTTTATGTATAGTGATAAAAGATGTTATGATAAATCTTTTACAACTCAAGAATTTCCAGCAGCAATGGAAGACAAATCAGTGAAAAAAGATGGATTTTCACAAACAATGTGCTGCCCAAACATGTGCCCTCCAATAATGGAATGCCCACAAGAAAGATGTTGCCACAGATATATATGCCATGAAGTTCCGCATGATTGATAATTTATGATAGACATTAAAAATAGATAAATAAGTATAGGTTGAAAGATATTAATTATCTTTCTTTTTTCAGTTATGATATAATATAAAAAGAAGGTGATATAGTGAATAGTTATATTTGTAAAATTGCTACTATAGAAGAAATGAATAAAAAGTGGGATTATGAAATATCACAAAATCCTAATAACAATGCATGGAAAATATGGAAAAAAGAATTTATAGATGCTGCAAAAACTGGTAAGAGAATAAGTTATTATGGATTTTTAAATGGTGAAATAGTATGTGAAACAACAGCTTATTTAGATAAAGATCAATTAAAAAATTCAGATGATTTAATAGATGATGCAACTGCTTATTTAGGAGCATTTAGAACAATTGATAAGTATCAAGGAAAGGGTTATTTTTCTATTCTTTATAAATTTATGGAAAATGACCTAAAACAAAGAGGTTATAAAAAACTTACTTTAGGAGTTGAACCAAGTGAAGTTAAAAATATGATGATATATTTTAAATATGGATTTACTAATTTTATTAAAACTGATATTGAAGAATATCCTAAAGAAAATGATACTAAAGAACCAGAAAGAGTATTAGTAAATTATTATTATAAAAATATATAAACAAAAAAGAGAATGAGATAGAGGTTTAAAATACTATAGAAAAGTTCACGAAAAATTTTTAAAACTAAAGATAAAGATTTTAATGATAATGCTTTAGTTGTATTTGAAATATTTAAAGTAATTGAAAATTATGAACAACATAAGTAAATTATTAATAAAACGTAAATTTTTAGACTAAATTCCGTTTTTTGATGGAGTTTTTTCTTTTTCAGATTTAATGCCGTTTTTATAG
>CADBMU010000021.1 GCA_902795845.1 uncultured Erysipelotrichaceae bacterium | reverse complement strand
TTTTTGAGTGCCAAATTTGACTTTTTTTGTTATTTTTGGTAATATAGTATTCGTTTCCGCTTATTAGGAGAGGTAGAGTAATGAAAAAATTACCGTCGGTTAGGGTCATAATAATGACCGTAATCGCAATTATTTTAGTAAATATAATATTTTCTTTAGAATATAATGTGAAACAAGATAATAGGGTTGTAAGTAGTGATACAAAACTTTTAGCGTCATATTTATCAATTGATAATATTGACTACACTAAAGAGTCTAAAAATTTAACGAAAAATATTAATAATAGTTCTTTGGTAGAGACAAAAACTGTTATTGTAGAGGATATTTTAGTTGAAGAAATAGATAATAGTGAAATTTATCCTGAAATAGTATTCGAAGGTATGACCTTAGAGGAACTAGGAGAAAAATTAAATAGAAGTTTGAAATCAACACTAAAAGGTCAAGGATATACAATTGCAAAATATGCCATAGAATATGATGTAGATCCATATATGGCAGTTGCTATTATGTTACATGAAACTGGATGCGATTCTGGTAAATGTAGTGGACTTGTTAGAAGTTGTAATAACGTTGGTGGAATGAAAGGTGGTCCAAGTTGCGGAAATGGATCATATAAAAGATTTAAAACTTTAGATGAAGGTATAGAATCTTTTATGAGAAATCTATCAAAAAATTACATCAAAAAAGGATTAACAACTCCAGAACAAATTAATAGAAAATATGCAGCAAGTACAACTTGGGCTAGTAGAGTGAAATATTATATTAACAAAATTAAAAATAATTAAAAGGCAACGAACAGTTGCCTTTTAATTTTAAAAAAGTTATAATATTCATATAAAATAAGGGTTGATACAATGAAAAGTAGTGATTTTATAGATTTATCAAATGTTGAAATTTTAGATATTGGTGATAATAAAGAAAAGAATAAAAAAAATATTATTATTATTTTAATAATGGTATTAATAATTTTATTCGGAATAGGGCTATATCTATTTTTAAAATTTGCTAAAGAAAATACAAAAGAATATAAATTAGATGATAAAGTAGTTGAACTTGGTAATAATTTAGATAATAATGTAAATAATTATATCAATGAAAAAGAGTGTAAACTTAATTTAAAAAATGTTAATAAAGATAAAATTGGAAAATATAAGTATACTATAAAATGTAAAAAAAGAAATTACTATGGTTATATTATAGTAAAAGACACAATTAAACCAACAGTGACTACTAAAATAGTTAATATTTTACCTAATGAAGAATTTAGAATTGATCAGTTTATTCTTAGATCTTATGATTTAACAGAATTAAGTTATAAATATGATGATGATTTTGAAATAAGTAAATATAATAAAGGTAATGGTCTTTATTTAATACCTATTCATGTTCTAGATAGTTCTAAAAATCAAACGGATATAAATGGAGTACTAATTGTATCTAGTTTAAAAGCTATAAAATATTTAACAGCAACAAAACTAGAATCTACAAGTTATAATGCAACTTTAACAATTACTGATTATATTGGAATAAATGAATCAAATTATTATGTTAATTCAATGAGAGTATATCAATATGTTTTTAATGGAAATGAAGAGTATAGTAAAGTAAAAGAAGAATATATTAATACAAATAAAATTAATAATATAGAAGGAAATGTTACTTTTGATGATGAAAATAATATTATAACTATATATAAAATGTTAAATAAAAGTGATTTAGACTTATTAAATGGAAGTTTTCCATACACATACACAGAAATAAGTATATTATATTCAAAACTTGGTTATAATGTAAAAATTGAAACTAATAATTAAAAATGGAAGAATATTTATTCTTCCATTAATTTTGCATGAATAACAAGTCGTGCATTATTACCTGTACATGTAGATAAAGTTAATATTTTATCATTAGCATTTACTTCTATATTAAAATTATTAATACTACGGTCTTTAACCATTTTAACATATTCTAAGAAATCCTCATCACTATTAAAATCTGTAATTAAATAATCAGAAGTTTTAGGAATCTTATAAATTGAAAATATTTTAAATTTCATATTACTATATAATGTATTAAACGTTATTTCTTGATTTTCTGGTTTTGTATACCAAGCTTTTTGATATGCTTTATGTAATGTACCAAACATAACACCACTATAATACATATTATGACCATAAATTATAGTATTTTTACTTAATACACTGGTAGTACTATTTCTAAAATCCATAAATATCCAACCATTTTTATCTTTTTCTTTATATAAATTATATTTTAGATAGTAATCATTATTTTCCGCTTTAACAACAGGGTAGTCTATATTAGTATTGTTAACTTTTAACCAACCATAAACATCTGGATTAATTACCATCAAAGAAGCAATATCGGTATTAATTATTTTATATTTATCTTCTTCATTAACATTATTTGATTCATCAATATGATCATCTATTATTTCTTGTTGTTCTTCTTGAGACTTTTCAATTACATCATTAACTTTTTCTTGAATTCCTGTAACATTTTGCATTGATTTATAGTTAAAAATACTTATATAAGTTATTATTCCAATAACTATTACGGAAATAATTAAACCACATATTTTTAATGTATTTAAAATAATTTGTTTAAAAATATTATCTTTTAAATAATTATCAGAATAAGAAATTTTGAATACTATTTTATATTTCTTTTTATACTTTTTATTTAATTTTTTTAGATATTCAATATTATTGATATCATTAGAATCGTCATGAACAATAATTTTTATATTTTTTAATCTATTTTCTTTAATAATTTTTAGAATAGTTTCAATTGAATAACTATCAAAACTATTAAAGTGAATTGTTTTTAAATATCGATTAATTTTACAAAAAGCTTGAAAATCTTCAATATCGTCATTTTGTAATGCAGGTGTAAATCTTACTGAACTTTTATAATATATTTTTGAAAATTGTTCTAAATTATTTTCTAACATAAAATTAGATGTTACAAAAGTTTCATTTCTAGTTTCTACTTTAATATCGTATTTATCAAGTGCTTCAAGCATAAAAGTAGGGGCACTAAAGCAATTTATTGTTTTAATGTATTTGTTATTAAAAAGTTCTTCACATATAGCATATGTTAAATTACAATTTTCTTTTATATAAAAACTAGTAACATAATTATTCTTTTTTAGAATTTTTAAAATTAATAAAGCTAATTCACATTTAGAAACATGCACTTTATGAATATCTCTTTCAGTGCACAGTTCTTTGATGAACAACCCAACTATTTTTTGATTATTATTTATATAATCTTCACTAAATACTAGTTCATTATCAGAGATAATATTTGTATTTAATAAACTTCCTTGTTCTTTATTAATAGAACTACGATAAGTAAAAAATAAATAATCTTCTTTAATGCTAATAAGTATCTTCTTCATAAGTCATACCACCTACTATAATATAATACCATAATTTACACTTTTTTTTATAAAATTTTAAAAAAATATAGATTTTATGTATTTTTATGATATAATGTAGTCATAATAGAAATAGAGAATATGGAAAGAGGTATATTATGAAAATAAAGAAATTTCTAGGTTTTATCGCATTAGCTGCTCTTGTTGTATTACCTATAAAAGCAAATGCAGCTGGATATTCAGTTGATTGGGGAAAAGAATGTGTTACTGATGCTAGTAATAGTGATTATTGTACAGTAACAATTACAGGAAATATAACTGATGGTGGAAGTATTTCAACACCTTTATCTGCTACAATGACATTACAAGGTTTAAATTATGTTTCATCAGAAGGAACAAGTAATTGGAATGTTTCAGTATCAGATAATCAAATTATTATGACTCCAAGTGCTCCAGAAACTAATGGTTCATTTACAATCGGTACAATTAGATTTCAAAAAATTTCAGAACCTTGTAAAGCAGTATTTACTTGTAATGAAGAAACAAAAACAGTAACTCCTCCAGTAAAGAATCCTAAAACAGGAAATGCTTTACCTTATGCAGTAATAGGTGCTGGAATTGTTATTGCTGGTGCAGTATATTACGTAACTAGAAAAAATACAAAATTATATAAAATTTAAGTCTTGTAAAAGACTTTTTTTTTATTTAACAACATATATTTTACTAGGTGATTTAATTGAAACAAATTTATAAATATTTTGGAATAATAGTAATAATGGTGTTTAGCTTTTATTATACTGATAAAATTGCATTGATGGTTCAAAGTAATAATCCAATTATGAAACAAATAAACCAAGAAAAAGAAAAGCATGAAGAAAAATCTGTAAACGCTATAATTAACGAAGATAAAATAATACCTGGTAAAAATGGTTTAACAATAAATGTAGAAAAAAGTTTTAGTGCAATGAAATCATTTAATGCTTTTAATTCTTATTATCTTATTTATGATCAAGTAAAACCTGATATAAGTTTAAATGATAATAAAGATAAAATAATAACTAATGGTAATTTATCAAATAAAAATATTTCTATTATATTAGAATATAATGAAAAAAATGTAAAATATCTAGAAAATTATAATATTAAAGGTGATGTTTTAATTAAAAAAGATAATTTTTTGAATACTAATAAATTAGAAATGATAAATAATGATTTTGAAAATTATAATGAAGTAGAAATTCTTTTAAACAGGAGTAAATTAAATAATAATTTATGTTTAGCAATTGAAGATAATAAAGATTTTTGTCAAAAAAGGAATAAATATTTGATAAATAGTGAACTAGTTTTAAGTAATGATAATGTTTTTAAAATAAAAAATAGTTTAAAAAATGGTTCAATAGTAATAGTTAATGAAGATACAAATATTTCTAATTTAGAAATAATTCTTAATCAAGCAAAATTTAAAGGTTTAAATGTAGTATATTTAAGTAAATTAATTAGTGAAGAAAATATAAAATAATGATATAATACCTCAAGAGGTATTTTTTTATGAGTGAATTAAGTGAAAATGTAGAAAAAAGTATAATCAAAAAATTTAGAAAAGAAATTTGGAGACCTTTTGTTAAAGCTATTAATGATTATGATTTAATAAAAGAAAATGATAAAATAGCTGTTTGTATTTCTGGTGGGAAAGATTCATTTTTGATGGCTAAATGTTTTCAAGAATTAAAAAGACATGGTAAAATCAAATTTGATTTAGAATTTCTAGTAATGAATCCTGGATATAATGATATTAATTCAGAAATAATTTTAAAAAATGCACAAGATTTGAATGTTCCAATTCATGTTTTTAAAACTGATATATTTAATATAGTTGCATCACTTACTGATGGTAATCCTTGTTATTTGTGTGCAAGAATGAGAAGAGGACATTTATATAATGAAGCTAAAAAACTTGGATGTAATAAAATAGCTTTAGGACATCATTTTGATGATGTTATTGAAACAATATTATTATCTATGTTCTATAGCGGTGAAATAAAAACAATGATGCCAAAATTGCACAGTGATAATTTTGAAGGCTTAGAACTTATTAGACCTATGTATTTGATTAAAGAGAATGATATAAAATCATGGGTAAAATATAATAATTTAACTTTTATTAATTGTGCTTGTAGATTTACTGAAAATTGTAGTATTAATGAAGATGATTCAACAAGCAAAAGATTGGAAATGAAAAAGTTAGTTGCACAGTTACGTGAAAAAAATAAATATATTGAAAAAAATATATTTAAAAGTGTAGCTAATGTTAATTTAACTCAAATAATTGGTTATCATAAGGATGATTTTAAATATAATTTTTTAGATGATTATGATGAAAAATAAAAGTTACATATATAAAAAGTGTAATTTTTAATTGACCTGAAATATTATTAAATTATATAATGTAGATGTAGAATAGGTGAAAGACAATATGAAAAAGAAAAAAATTTTAATACCAGTAGTTGCAAGTATGATAACAGTGCTAGTACTTTCTGGAGTATCATATGCATATTATAGTGCAAAAATAAAAGAAAATAATAAAACAGAGACAGTAATAAAATCTAATGAATTAAATTTAATATTCACAGGAACAAGTGAAATAACTGCAAATAATATGATTCCTGGAGATAGTTTTACAAAAACATTTACAGTAGAAAATACATCAAATAGAACAGTAGATTTTAATATTTATTTACAAAATATAACTAATGAGTTTAATGATGATTTAGTGTATGCATTAAATGATGATACTGGTAGTGTGGTAGGTGAAACACCACTACCAGTAACTAATCAAAATAAATCATATTTAAAAACAAAACTTGATATAGATTCAAATACAACAAAAACATATACATTAACAGTAACATTTAAAAATACAGATGAACCACAAAATGATTATCAAGGTAAGACATTTAAAGGAACTTTAGGAATAGATACAGAACTAATAACTTATAACATAGATGCTAGTGAGGTACAATATTCTAATGAAAATACAGAATGTACTGATGTTAGTTGTTCTTTAAACGAATTATATGAAAGGATAAATGGTGCTTAATTATGAAGAAAAAAATAAAAGCTAATTTTAAAATAATTATAACAATTGTAATAACAGCAATTATATGTATATCAACAACAGTATATGCATCCTATAAATACTTTGCAAAAGATATCGGATTTACTCCTAAAAATGAAAATTGGCAAGTAGATAATTTAG
>CADBMU010000020.1 GCA_902795845.1 uncultured Erysipelotrichaceae bacterium | reverse complement strand
TTATTCTATGAGTTTTACTCAACTTTTAAAAAGACCTGAAATTAAAATTGATTTTTTAAAAAATTTTATTGATTTAAATTATGATAATGATATTCTAGAAATAGTAGAAATTGATATTAAATATGAGGGCTATATTAGTAAAACTTATAAAGAAGTAGAAAAAATGATTAAACTTGAAGAGAAAAAAATACCTAATGATTTAGATTATGACAAGATTATTAACTTAGCTAGTGAAGCAAAACAAAAATTAAAATTAGTTAAACCAATATCTATTGGTCAAGCTGCTAGAATTAGCGGTGTAAATCCTTCTGATATTGCAATACTTGCTGTATACTTAAAAAAGGAGTATGGAAAAAATGAATAAAAATGATTTAATTAAATACTTAGAAAATTTAAATATTAATATTACAAATGAAAAATTACAATTATTACAAAAATATTGTGATTTTTTATTAGATTATAATAAAACAACTAATTTAACAGCAATAAAAGACGAAGAGGGTGTTTATTTAAAGCATTTTTATGATTCACTAACTATTAATAAATATTTAGATAATGTAAATACTCTATTAGATATAGGTACTGGTGCTGGATTTCCCGGTATGGTTATTGCTATAATACACCCAGAAATTCATGTAACTTTATTAGATTCTAATAATAAAAAGATAAAATTTCTTGAAGAACTTATTAAAGTACTAGGTATAACTAATGTTTCACTAGTATATGGACGTTGTGAAACATATGCTAAAGATAACAAAGAAAAATTTGATATTGTTACTTCTCGTGCTGTAGCTAGATTAAGAATTTTGTGTGAACTTGCTTTACCTTTACTTAAAATTAATGGAAAATTTATAGCTATGAAAGGTAATATTACTGATGAAATTAATGAAGCTAATGATACTATTAACATATTAAATTCTAAAATAATAGAACAAGATATATTTAAATTACCAATTGAAAATAGTAATAGAGAAAATGTGGTTATTCAAAAAATTAATAGTTGTGATGATAAATATCCTAGAGATTATGACAAAATTATTAAAAAGCCACTTGTAAAAAAACAATAAATAAGATAAAATTAATAATAGAATATGGGGCTGATTAGTATGAATATGGAAGAAAAGATTTTACAAATTCCAATTGAGGATATTATTCCAAATAGATTTCAACCTAGATTAACTTTTGATGATAAAGCATTACAAGAGTTATCTAGTTCTATAAAACAACATGGTATTATTCAACCATTAGTTTTAAGAAAACTTGGCGATAAATATGAAATCGTTGCTGGTGAAAGAAGATACAAAGCTGCTCAAATGGCTGGACTTACTACAGTTCCTGCAGTTATTTCTAATATTGATGATGATAAAAGTGCAGAAGTTGCTTTAATAGAAAATATTCAAAGAAAGAACTTAACAGCTATTGAAGAAGCTAAATCATATAAAAATCTACTTGATAGAGGATATTTAACACAAGAACAACTTGCTGAAAAATTAGGAGTTTCTCAATCTACTATTGCTAATAAATTACGTTTATTAAATTTAGATGAAGAAGTACAAGATGCTTTATTAAATGAAAAAATATCTGAAAGACATGCAAGAGCTTTATTATCTTTACCAACTAAAGAAGATCAAATAAAATGGTTAAATAAAATATTAACAGATCGTCTTACAGTAAGACAACTAGATATAGAACTTAAAAAAGCTTTAAATAAAGATAGTGAAGACGATGGTTCTGATATTCCTCTTGTTAATTTAACACCTAATATTAATGAAATTAAAGAAAATGCTTTAGATATAAATCCAGCTCAAGGATTACATGATATAGAAAGTATGTTAAAACCTTCAACTCCTGGTGAAAAAACTTATAATTTAAATAATCCGATTGAAAATGTTGAAACTTTAGATTTTGATGAAGAACCTCAAAAAACTGAAGAAGTAAAACAACCAAATAAATTCTTTAATTTCTTAGAGGATGAACAAGCAAATATGAATGAAGATACTTCAATTGATGATGTGTTTAATAATCAACCTAAAATTGATACACCAGTAGTAGATAATAATGTTAATAATGAAACAATCAATAGTGATATTTTAGAAAATAATCAAGTAAATACTGATAATAATATTTTACCTGATACAAATAATGTAGTTGATCAACCAATTGATGTTAATAATAATCCTACTGTTGAGGAAAATAACATTATAAATGAAACTCCAACTAATAATTTCTTTAATTTTGGAAACACTCCTGAAAATAGTTCTTTAGAAAATAACGATATTAATCAAATTGAACAAAATAGTGAAGAAGATAATAATATTATTGAAGTTGTTCCAGAAAAGAAGGATGAAGAAGTATTTGATCCAATGAGTATGGTTAATACTTTAGAACCTGATTATCAAGAAAAAATTGAAGAAGCTCAAGGAACTGATTTAAAAACAGCAATAAATGAAATTAGAAATGTTAAAGAAGATTTATTAAATAAAGGATTTAACATTAATATTGATGAAGCTGATCTTGGAGATTCTTACACAATTACAATAAATATAATTAAATAAGATGTTGTTTATAATATCTTATTTTTTTTATATAATAAAAAAGAGGTGATTTTTATAAAAGTTTTAATAACTGGTGCTTCTAGCGGAATTGGTAGA
>CADBMU010000019.1 GCA_902795845.1 uncultured Erysipelotrichaceae bacterium | reverse complement strand
GAATAAAATAATAAATAGTAAATATACTATTTAATAGGTGAAACTATGAAAAAATTTATAATAATACTTTTAATTACTTTTGGAGTAACAACAATTCCAACATTCTTTTTAGACTTTAATACAAGTTATTTGGTAAAACCTGCTTTATTTCCACCAAAAATTTTATTTCCAATTGTGTGGAGTATATTATATTTATTGATGACAATCTCACTTTATGTTACTACAAAAAATAATAATAAATTGTATAAAATATATTCTATTCAATTAATATTAAATGCTTTATGGAGCCCAATATTTTTTGGCTTCAAATTATATTTATTATCAGCTATTATTTTAATTTTACTTATTATTTTTGTAATAATTATGATATATCAAATGATTATGGAAAATAAAGTAGCTGGATATTTACAAATACCTTACCTTTTATGGTTATTATTTGCTTTATATTTAAATTTATCTATTTATTTACTCAATTAAATAAGTTATAATTTAAATAGGTGATAGTTATGCCAGTAGCTAAGTATTGGATTGAAGTTGTTAATAATAATGAAATACATAAAATTAAATTACAAATGAAAAATGGTGAAGTAAAAGAAAGATTATGTATTGAACAAATAGATTATATGACTTCTACTATGAAAAACAAAGAAGAGTTCTTAACAAACCTTTTAAAAGCTGGGTTTTTACAAACTAATGCAACTGATGTTTATATTGCTTATAATGCTTCTAAAGCTAAACAAAAAACTGATTTAATATTTAACAACAAGTTAATAAACAGTTGTGCTATAGATAGCTATAATAAAAAATTAGCTAATGTATCAAATCCATCATTAGATAAAACAGACTTACTCATTACTTATATTAAACAACTTAAATTTTATATGTTTAATCCGACTAGCCTTAATAGTATTAAACGCTCTAAAATATTTCCTTACCATTTAAAATATTTAATTTTGGATTATATAGAATTGGATAGTAAACCTGATAAATCACCTGTAGTTTATGCTGATATGAGTGAAATTATGCGTAGTATTGAAAATAACATGTGTAAATACTCTGTACTTAGAAAAGTTGTTTTATGGGAAAAGAAATATCTTTATAATTTAGAAAAAGTTAAAGAAAAAAATCCTAAGATAGATAATCAAATAAAAATTGCTGATTATATTACTGATAGTTTATTAAATGCAAGCAATGATGAAAAAAGGAAAAAAGATTTAGAAGAAGCACGTGAATTTTTAGAACAATTAAAAAAAGAAACAGAAATAGATAATAAAAAGTATGATGAAATTCATAGTGGACTTTATATAAAAGATCCTTTATTAAAACAATATATTTTAGAAAATTTTAGTATTGAAGAGATAAATACTGATATAAATATATCAGATAAGATTATTAATTTACTTGGTATTGAAAAAGTAAAAAGTTTAAGTGATGAAGAATTATATAGTTTAGGTTTTGATGTAACAAGATTTAGACAAGATCACTCTGATGATTATGAAGAATATAGAAGAAGATAATATTTAAATTGCTATTATCTTCTTTTTATAATAAAATATAACTGGTGATAAAAATGAAAATTGAAATTTATAAAGAACAAGATATTCCAATGTTTAGTGTTGATGGTGAATTATTTGCATATGATGATTATGCTTTAAATAATTTAGCTTTGATGTTAATTGATAATAAATATGATGGAATTACTGGCGTAGAAATTAAATTGTTAGATGAAGATTTAATTGGAATTAAAAATGTAATTGAAAAGTTAGTTGATGAAATTAATTCTAGTGATAAAACTTATGAAGAATTTATGAAAGATCTTGGTGAATAATGAAACCTAAAAATCATAAAAAGAAAAAACTTGATATAATTTATGAAGATAAAGAAATTATAGTAATAAACAAACCTACTAAACAACTTTGTATTAGTACAAATAAAGAACATATTCATACATTATATAGTGAAGTTAGTGCTTATGTAAAAAAACAAAATCCTAAAAATAAAATTTTTATAGTTCACAGACTGGACAAAGATACTTCAGGTTTAATATTATTTGCTAAAAATGAAAAAATCAAAAGAATGCTACAAGATAATTGGGATAAATTAGCTATTAATAGAGAATATATAGCGGTAGTAGATGGAGTAATGTCTAAAAGTAAAGAAACTTTAAAAAACTACTTAAAAGAATCTAAAACTTTACAAGTATATGTCACAGATGATAAAAAAAATGGTAAACTTGCGATTACAAATTATGAAGTATTAAAACATAATAAAGTTTATAGTATGTTAAAAGTTAATATATCTACAGGTAGAAAAAATCAGATAAGAGTACAACTTGCTAATATAAATCATCCAATTGTTGGTGATAAAAAATATAAAGCAAGAAATAATCCCCTTGGTAGATTAGCTTTACATGCTAATAAATTAGAAATTATAAATCCAATTACTAAAAAAAATATGGTGTTTACATGTAATGCTCCTGGTAGCTTTGATAAAATGTTTGATAACTAATGTTATCTTTTTTTCTTTTATTGACTACGAACTAGTGTTTTGCTATAATTTAACTACCAGGTGATACTATGGACTTACAAAATATAAAAGGTATTGGTGATAAAACAATTAAATCACTTAATAAATTAAATATTTATAATATCGATGATTTAGTAAATTATTATCCCTTTCGTTATCAAACTTATAATATAAAAAAATTATCTAGTGTATCTAATAATGAAAATTGTACTATAATAGCTACTGTAGAAAGTAATCCTCAAGTATTTTATTTTAAGAAAAATTTTAATAGATTATCATTTAAAGCTTTATCTGATAATTTACTTATTAATGTTACGATATTTAATCGTGCTTTTTTGAAAAATAATATCAAAATTGGAGAAGAAATAACTTTAATAGGAAAGTTTGAAAAATTGAAAAATAATTTTGTCGCTTCTGATATTAAATTGGATAAAATTGATAATAATACTATTGAACCTATATATCATGTCAATAAAGATATAAAGAATAAAACATTAATAAAATTAATTGATAATACACTAGCCATTAATAAAGAGTATGATGATTATATTCCAAGTGAAATTAATGATAAATATGGTTTTGTATCTAAGTATGAGGCGTTACAAGAAATTCATAATCCAAGTAATATCAAAGAGTTAAAACAAAGCAAATTACGTCTTATTTATGAAGAACTATTTATTTTTATGTTTAAAATAATGATTATAAAAAAACGTAATGATAGTATAAGTTTAGGAATTAGAAGAAATGTTTCTCAAACTCAGGTTAACGAATATATAAAATCATTACCATTTAGTTTAACTGATGATCAACTTAATGCTGTAAATGACTGTTTAAATGATTTAAACAGTGATAAAAGGATGAATCGCTTAATACTTGGAGATGTTGGTAGTGGAAAAACAATTGTAGCTATAATAGCAATGGTTATAAATTATTATTCTAATTATCAAAGTGCAATGTTGGCACCTACTGAAATACTTGCTAAACAACATTATAAAAATATCCTTAATTTAACAAAAAATCTTAATATAAGTTGTGAACTAATAGTTGGAAGTATGTCAGTTAGAGAAAAAAATAATATTAAAAAAAGACTTGAAAATGGCGAAATAGATATAATAGTTGGTACTCATGCCTTGCTTACCGATGATGTAATATTTAAAGATTTAGGATTAGTAGTAACTGATGAACAACATCGTTTTGGAGTTAATCAAAGAACTAGTTTACAAAATAAAGGAAAATTACCTGATATTATTTATTTATCTGCAACGCCAATTCCAAGAACTTATGCATTAACTATCTATGGAGATATGGATACATCAATGATAAAACAAAAACCTAATGGTAGAAAAGATATTATTACTAAAATTAAAAAAAATAGTGAACTAAAAGATGTTTTATATCATATGTTAGAAGAAATTAAAAATAACCATCAAATATATGTAGTATCATCATTAATTACTAATGAAGATGACAATAGTGATTTAAAAGATGTTATGTTATTAAAAGAAAAAATGGATATAGCTTTTAATAATAAAGTAAATATTGGAATACTTCATGGTAAATTAAAAAATAATGAGAAAGAAGCTATAATGAATGATTTTAAAAATGGTATTATAAAAATTCTTATTTGTACAACTATTGTAGAAGTTGGAGTAGATGTTAAAAATGCTACTATGATGGTTATATTTGATGCTGATAGATTTGGTCTTGCAACTCTTCATCAGCTTCGAGGTAGAGTAGGTAGAAATGATTTACAAAGTTATTGTTATTTAATTTGTGATAAAGAAAAAGAACGATTAAATGTAATGTGTGAAAGTAATGATGGCTTTTATATTAGCCAAAAGGATTTTGAGATTCGTGGTGAGGGAGATTTATTTGGAACAAAACAAAGCGGTGACATGTCATTTAAAATAGCTGATATTAAAAGAGATTATAAAATATTACTTCAAGCTAAAGAAGATGTTATTAAATTTATTGATTCTAATGAATTTAGGTATAATAATTTGTATAGAAGAATAGTAAATAATATAGATTTTTTAAATTAAAAAAGATATAATTGTTATAAGGAAGGATGTATATAATGGATTTTAAAAAGATAAAAACACAAGCAAAAGAAACAATTGATGGAAAGCTTTGGGATGTATGGAAACCAGCATTGATAATAGGATTTATTTCAATGATTATAAGTGTTGTTGCAACAAGTATTTTTGGTTCTGAATCAGAACTTGGACAGATTGTTGTATCATTGTTTTCCTTATTACTTGTACCAGCAGAGGTTGGGTATATTTCTTATATGTTAAAATTTGTAAGAAAAGAAGATTATAGCATTGATGATTTAAAACAATATTATCCTCAAATTGGATTACTTATTGTTATAAATATTTTAATTTATATCTTTGTTTTACTTGGATTAATTTGTTTAATAATTCCAGGAATAATTTTATCATTTGCTTATACTATGGTATTTTATGTATTTATTGATAATCCTGGGTTAAAAGCAAAAGACTACTTAGATATGAGTAAAAAATTAATGGATGGTTATAAATTTAATTATTTTTGCTTTTGTTTAAGTTTTATTGGTTGGGTATTATTATGTTGTTTAATTATTCCAATTATATGGGTTGTACCATATATTACAACAGCTCAAACTCTTTATTATGAAAATTTAAAAGAATTAAAAAATGAAGAAATTTAGTAAAGTT